>DAOVYS010000001.1 GCA_030635485.1 Pseudomonadota bacterium
AAAGGTGGACTGTGCCCTTCTGAGATCATCCATGGCCCCGACGCGTGTGAAGATCCTGTCCACGATCCCGATCCTAGCCTTGGTTGCAGGCACAAAACTTCCCATCTGCGCCATCAGGACGATGAGAGCAGTCTGGCGGAGCACGGTCGATTTGCCGGCCATGTTGGGCCCTGTGATAATGAGGACCTCATTACTCGTCTGGTCCAGATGGATGTCATTTGGAACAAAACGGCCTTTGGGCATGGATAGTTCGATAACAGGGTGCCTTCCTTCCTGGATTATGATTTCGTTGTCATTGTCTACATCGGGCCGGACATATCTGTGCCGCCTTGCAGCTTCACCAAGACTTGCCAGAAAATCGATCCTGGCAATATCTGATGCGGCTTTGAGTATTCTGGAGCTCTCCTGGGCCACTTTGGCCCTGATTTCGCAGAATAGACGGTATTCGAGTTCCAGCCGTTTTTCTTCCGCCCCAACGACCTTGTCTTCAAACTCCTTTAATTCCGGCGTGATGAAACGTTCCGCATTGACCAGGGTCTGTTTCCTGATAAAGTAGTCCGGCACCTTGTCCATCTGGGTCCTGCTCACTTCAATGTAATAGCCGAATACCTTATTGAACCCTATTTTCAGGTTTCTTATCCCGGATCGTTCACGCTCCCTGTTTTCAAGCCCCAGGATAAGGTCTTTGCCGTGTTTCAGGATTGAAACCAGTTCGTCAAGCTCACGGTTGTAGCCTTTTTTGATAAGTCTGCCGTCGCGGAGCGTGATCGGCGCGTCTTCCCTGATGCTTTTTTCAAGCAGGTTACGGATATCATCGAGTTCATCGTGATCCGCGCCTATCTTTTTAAGCAAATTGTCGCTGCATGAGGCCAGCATGCTTTTCAAGAGCGGCAGCTGGACAAGCGATACCTTGAGCGCTGTGAGATCCCTGCCGTTCCCACTTCCAAGCACAACCCGGCTGTTCAGTCTTTCTATGTCATAGACCTTGGAAAGGAGGTTGCGGAGTCCTGCCCGGAGTGGTAACTCGCCATCAGCCGTGGTGACAATGACCTGGTCTGAGAATAATTGTTCCACCGCAGCCAGGCGTTTGTTTATACGGTCCACATCTCTTAAGGGAAACAGCAGTGATTTTTTGAGTAACCTCGCACCCATGGGCGTGCATGTATAATCCAGGGTCGAAAGGAGTGATCCCTCCCGGTTTGCTCCGACTATGGTCTGGGTGAGTTCAAGATTGCGGCGGGAGGAATCATCGAGAAGCAGGACGTCTGCAAGATCAAGGGGCGTAATACGTTTAATGTGGGCAAGATCACTCTTTTGTGTCTCGGTGATATAGGCGAGCAGGCCGCCGGCGGCAGGTATCCCTGATATCATCCGGTCGCATCCGAAACCCGCCAGGTTCGCGACCTTGAAATGGTCGAGCAGGGCTTCTTTCGCCGGAACCATTTCAAATGAGTAGGAAGGCCGTTTTGTGATGCAGAGGCCTGGAAACAGGGCGGAAAGACTTAAAAGAATTTCTTTGTAGTCATCTTCGGTTCTCTCTTCGTTGATCAGGATCTCGGATGGAGTCATCCGGCACAGTTCATCCAGCAAAGAGTCAATATCATCGCATTCCGCGATCAGAAATTCGCCTGTTGAGATGTCTATCAGGCTCAGTCCCCACGAAGGATGGGGCTGTGATCCGGTTCCACGGGCGGAACGGTTCCTGCCGTCATCCTGCCGGACGATTGAGGCAACATAGCGGTTTGATTTGTCGTCTAATATCTGTTCATCTGTGACCATGCCGGGGGTCACGACCCTGACGACCTCTCTCTTTACAATTCCCTTGGCAATTGCGGGATCTTCCACCTGTTCGCAGACAGCGACCTTGAGACCCTTGTTGACCAGTTTGGCCAGATAGGATGAGGCTGCATGATACGGCACCCCGCATAGCGGGATACTGTTTTTTCCGTCCTTTTTATTCCGTGATGTCAGGGTGATCCCCAGAACGCGGGATGCGGTCACGGCATCGTCAAAGAACATTTCATAAAAATCACCCAGCCTGTAGAACAGAATGGCATCCTGGTGCTGTTCCTTAATCTCCAGATACTGGCGCATCATGGGGGTGATTTTGGCAGGCTTTGGGATTTTTTGTTTTTCGGATGATTTGTTCATTGCTTTTCGGTTGCAGGTTGCAGGTTGCGGGTTTTGTTTTTTCTTAACTGCAACCTGTAACCCGCAACCTGCAACAGCCTATTTCTACCGAGGTTGTCCGTAGCTACTGTTAACTTCGTCAGGTCGCCACCTCGTGGATTGTGGCATGCAGTTCTTTCCCTGCCTCAATGATAGCGAATGTCCCTGCCGCGCCGTGTCTTCCAGTGCCTTGAAACGTTCCTGGATTCAGGAAAAGGACCGGCCCGCTCCAGTGGTTGACTGGGTTATGGGTATGGCCGTATACAATACAGTCCACGGAGTCGAATTCATTTAACAGTTGGTTTTCAATATCATAAAAATAACCGGAGCCATGGATGAGTCCTATCGTGAACCGGCCCACATTTATGATTTTTTTCTTGGGCAGGACATTGATGACCGAAGAATGACACATATTGCCGCGTACGGCATGGACCTCTTTGCCGGCAAAGGCGTTGAGAACGTTTAATTCTACCAGGTCCCCGGCGTGCAGGATTATCGAGACATCGGAGAAATATTCTGCCGCCTGTGCCCTGAAAATGTCGTCCGGCCTGTATAAGTGAGTGTCTGAAAGTACGCCTATTCTGATTGTTTCCATGTCCGTTTTGGCCCTATTTTTTGCGCGGATTGATAAACGATTCCTATTTACAAATAAATATAGGAGTCCAATGATAAACAAATAGAGGACAAAACTCAATATGTATCCTTATCCGGGGATGGCCGGAAGCGTGACGTGTGAAGATTGAAGGGTGATATGAGGGGGGGAACCGCCCGATGAGGTTGAAATTTTATCGTGTCCATACGCTCCGTGCCTTTGCCCGACTTTTGTATTGACATTCAGACTGGGCCATTGTTATAGATATTCGGGTACGTGTAAAAAACTTTAAAAATCCACGGAATGTAAATGTTTGGCAGTGCTTCCGTTGGGCGCGTGCAGATGGAGTGCTGCCGAATATTTACATTGTTATAGATATTTTTAGTTGTGTCCGGTTAAGAAATTGCAATGACCATTTAGACCGATTTAAGCCCCCGAATTCGTCATTCCGGCTAAAAACTAGCCGGAATGACGAGCATGAGAGATTCGCAATCATCGTATAGTCTCATGCAAAATCCTAACCGGACATTACTGAGATATTCTATCTGACAAATAAAGATTTCAATAAGACGGTTCTTCAGGATTTTACCTTAAGAATCGTTTCTGTTTTTTTTTGGAGAGGTATGATGAGCATACGTGAAGATGCAATAAACGGGAATATGAACCCGGTTTTTGAAAATTGCGCAAAAAATGAAGGAGTCACTCCTCGGCAACTTATGGAGTCGGTTGCATCGGGTGTTGTGGCCATTCCCAAGAATATCCATCACGATTTTGAAAAGGTCATTGGTATTGGCAAGGGCCTGACCACAAAGGTCAATGCCAATATAGGATCATCAAAGGATCATCCCGGCATGAGGCAGGAGTTGGAGAAACTCTGTGTCTCGATCAAGGCCGGAGCCCATGCTGTCATGGATTTGAGTATGGGCGGAGATCTTGATGAAGTGCGGAGAGGTATCCTCAAGAATTGCCCTGTGCCTCTGGGAACCGTGCCCATATATCAGGCGATTGTCGAGACCGTGGAACAGCGGAACGGTGAAATCGGCGATGCCTCGGTAGATCATATTTTTAAGACCATTGAAAAACAGGCCGTGGACGGAGTGGATTTTATGACCGTTCATTGCGGCATTACCAGGAATTCCCTTGAAAGACTTGAGGGGCACAAAAGGGTGATGGGAGTGGTCAGCCGGGGTGGGTCTTTCACGATTGAGTGGATGCGCAAAAACAACAAGGAGAATCCGCTTTTTGAGCACTTTGATGATCTGCTTGCCATTTTAAAGGAGCATGAGGTCAGCCTCAGCCTAGGGGACGGTCTGAGACCCGGCTGTCTTGCCGATGCGACAGACCGTGGCCAGATCCAGGAGCTCATTCATTTGGGAGAACTTACCCAGCGGGCCTGGGACGCAGGCGTGCAGGTCTTTATCGAAGGCCCCGGCCATATGCCCATGGACCAGATTATGGCCAATATTCTGCTCCAGAAGCGCCTCTGTCACGGCGCCCCGTTTTATGTGCTCGGGCCGCTTGTAACTGATGTGGCTCCAGGGTATGATCACATAACCTGCGCGATCGGCGGAGCGATTGCCGCATCAGCGGGTGCTGATTTTTTGTGTTATGTGACGCCTGCCGAACATTTGAAGCTGCCGAGTTCCGATGATGTGCGTGAAGGTGTGATTGCCGCCAGGATTGCCGCTCATGCGGCGGACATTACAAAGGGGGTCCCCGGAGCCATGGAATGGGATAATAAAATGGCGGAGCGGAGGAACGCCCTGGACTGGAAGGGCCAGATAGATCTGGCCATGGACTCTGACAGGGCCAAACAGTTCAGAGAGGAGGGGGGGGCCTATAAAGGGTCAACCTGCAGTATGTGTGGTGAGTACTGCGCAATCAAGGTTTATAAAGGAGATTGAGCACCTGTTGGTGTGGGAGGTGACAAATGGTAATGCCCGAGTTTCTTGTTACAATAGTTGAGTGGGTCAATTCCACCAATGTCCCGCAGCAGGTCAGCGATGTGGATGCCAAGGGGCTTCTCACCAACGCTTATTTTATGGTGCCCTTTATCGGTGTGGTAGGTCACATGCTATACAAGCAGGCCTGGAATAACCTGGTTGTGGTGGGGCTTGGCCTTGGACTCTGGATTTTTTCCGGCTCCCATTACATGCAGGGCGCCATGGTAGACGGCGAGATACAGTTGGAAAAGCTGTTGCCCGTACTGCTGGTCTGGGTCGGGGCTATCGCCATATTTATCTATTTCCTGTTCATCCGTTCCGATTGAGGGGCTTGATTTTCAGGGATCTGGGGTCAGGGGCCAGGGTAACGGATTGATTTTTTTTGCTGTTTTTGCTGATCCCTGACCCTCGGCCCCCGATCCCTGAAAATCAAGCTATTTAGTGATGGCCACAAGTGAGTAACAGGTTGCTTGACATCTATTATATCCTGTTCGACCGTTTCGGGCCGCAGCACTGGTGGCCCGGTGACTCTCCCTTTGAGGTCATGGTGGGCGCCCTTCTCACCCAGAATACCAACTGGTCTAATGTCAGCCGGGCCATTTTCAACCTGAAAAAAGAAAATCTCCTCTCATTTGATGCACTGGAAGCCCTTCCTGTTGAAGTCCTGGCGGAACTGATCCGCCCCTCCGGCTATTACAATATGAAGGCGGCAAGGTTGAAAAACCTGCTCGCTCTTATTCGAGAAAACGGAGGTACCCTTGAAAGCCTCTTTAATAAAGATACCGCGGAACTGAGGGAACGGTTTTTGGCGGTAAACGGGATAGGGCCTGAAACCGCTGACTCCATTCTGCTGTATGCCGCCGAAAAACCTGTCTTTGTAGTGGATGCGTACACCCACCGGATACTCGTGAGGCACGGCCTTATTTCAGAAGAGGCTACTTATTACGAAATCCAGGACCTCTTCACAGACACCCTGCCGAAAGACGTTTCTATTTATAACGAATATCACGCCTTACTTGTCAGACTTGGCAAGGAATTCTGTAAAAAGAGCAAGCCGCGGTGCGAGGGGTGTCCGCTTGAAGGGTATTAAGGGACCGCTCAGAAATAACTTCACATTTTCTCCCGCTCCTTGCTGTCATACCTCAAAAACTGCCTGCAAAACCCTCTTATGATTTTCACTTCTCTTGCCCTGAGTCTGATCCTTCCCAGAAAGTTGCGGATGTTCCTGATCCAGTAATCGCCGTCTTCAGGCCTTAAAAAATCGATTACACGAAGCACCTGTTCCACATGTTCATACATGCCTTCAAGTTCAAAGGAATCGGCGAGTTTGGGAGAATAGCCCTTTTTTTCTCTGTTTTCGGCATGGAGCAGGCCATAGCGCAGTTCGTAGCAGTGAACGGCAACCGCCTGGGCAAGATTTAACGAGGAGAAGTCGGCTGTGGGGATCGTGGTGATCAGGTTGCAGTATTTCAGGTCTTCGTTTGTCAGGCCGCAGTCTTCGGGTCCGAACAGAAGGGCGACCCTGTTGTTTTTTAAAAAAGGAAGCAGTTTGTCCGCCATTTCCCTGGGTGTGGTCATGGCCCTGCGTTGCCTTCCAAGCCTTGCCGTGGTGCCGACCACAAACGAGAACGGGGCCAGTGCGTCGGCCACATTTTCGTAACGTTTCATGGAATCAATCAGATGGGCTGCATTATGGGTGGCCATTTTGAGCATGTTTTCACGTTCAGGCTCGTCATCCCGTACGATTACCAGGTTTGAAAGCCCCATATTCATGGCGCATCTGGCAGCAGCCCCGATGTTCTCGGCACTCTTTGGATGTTTCAGCACAATGGCGGTATTTGCCAGGAGTTGTTCTATTGGAGTATTGTCTGGTCGTTGTTTCATGGGGTGTGGGTTACGGGTTGCAGGTTGCGGGGGGGGTGCAATACAAAAAAGTTACATAAATTATATCAAGTATTCGTTGGACCCGTATAATCAGCTTAATATCGAATGTCGAACAGGGAATGTCGAATTACGAAGAAGGTACTTACTTAATAAATTTATTTTGTACGTGGTGTAACCCAAAATAATCTAAAAGAAACATCCACACTTCGATATTCAATATTCCCTGTTCGACATTCATCATTTAATTGGCGCTTATTGGCACCGAAATGGTCACGTTTTGTTCCATGTAACTCCCCGGTTGCGGGTTGCAGGTTAACCCCGTAACCAGCAACAGTCTCAATCCTCTTCCTCGATAACTAAATTTATGCGGCGGTTGCGGATTTCGACACTTTCCACCTTTATGCGCACCAGGTCGCCGATCTGAAAGATTTTGCCGGTTCTCCTGCCGATGAGCCGATGGTTTTTTTCATCAAGCTGAAAGTAGTCTTCCTTGAGATTAGGCACAGACACGGCACCGCTCACAAAGAGGTCCAGAAGATCTATGAACAGGCCAAAGGAGGTTACGCCGGCAACGATTCCATCGTAGCATTCACCCACCTTGTCCGCCATGAAGCGTACCTTTATTCTATCGACCATTTCGCGTTCCGCATCAACCGCGACCCGTTCCCGCTTGGACAGAAAGATGCCTGCCTCTGTACTAGAAGGCTCTTCTTTTTTTGTCGGTTTTTTTGCGCGTGGCTCGCTGATCAGGCTGAAAAGAGCCCGGTGGACTATCAGGTCCGGGTAGCGCCTGATGGGTGACGTGAAATGGGTGTAATCCTCGGCAGCCAGACCGAAGTGGCCCACGTTATCCGGGGAGTAGCATGCCTGTTTCATGGCCCTTAAGAGCAGGTTGTTTACAATGAATTCTCTGGGCGTGCCGGCAGCCTGGGAGATGATTCTGCCGAACCAGCGGGGCGTCCCGGCGCCGGATGGCAGGTCTATGCCCAGCGTGGAGGCAAAATCGGAGAATTCACTTACCTTGACAGGGTCGGGGTTTTCATGGATTCGGTAAAGCGTGTCACGGTTTTTTTCGGTAAACATCGCTGCAACCGCCTCATTTGCGGCAAGCATGAATTCTTCGATCAACTTGTGGGCACGGTTTCGTTCCGTTTTAGTGATCCCGAGAAGTTCATCATCAGGACCGATCGAAATGTAGGTCTCGGGAAGTTCAAAACCGATGCTGCCCCTCTTCATCCGTTGCTGCTCAAGCCTGGCGGCAAGTTTCGCCATTAATTCGAGCTGTTTTGATATGTCCTTATACTGATTTTTTGTCTTTGGATCGTCATCTTCGATGATCTTTTTTACAATTGTGTAGGTCAGCCTGTGCCTGCTCCGGATAATGCTCTTTGTAAACTTTTTTTTCTTTCGTTTCCCGTTGTTGTCAAAATCGAGGATTGCGGAAAATGCCAGCCTGTCCTGATCCGGAACCAGGCTGCACAGGTCGTTTGAAAGCCGCTCCGGAAGCATGGGAAGGACCCTTGTCGGAAAATAGACGCTCGTGCCGCGTTTGTAGGCTTCAAGATCCAGCGGCGATCCGGGTTGCACATAATGGCTCACATCCGCAATAGACACAAAGAGGCGGAATCCGGTGCGGGTCTTTTTTACCGATACGGCATCGTCAAAATCCCGTGCGGTTTCGCCGTCAATCGTAACATGGGGAATATCCCTGAAATCGGTCCGTGACGGGTCTTCCGCAATCCGTCCATCCAGCTGTTCCACCTGTTTCAGCACCTTTGAACCAAATTTGTGCGGCAGGCCGAATTTTCTGATCACGATTTCATTCTGGACCGCCAAATTGTCCGGGTCTCCCAGCACTTCGATTATCCGTCCTTTTGGATTGCGTGAAACACCTATAGTTTCAGGATCTTTGTCCGTGATTTCCGCCACAACGACCTGGCCGTTTTTGGCCCCGCACGACTGTTCCCTGTGGACAACGATGTTGAAGGTAAAACGGTCATCCTCCGGAACGACCATTCCGGTCACCCTGCCGGCCACATAAGTGCCGACCAGAGTGGAGACCGCCCTGCTGATGACCCGGACAACCTTTGCCTCTATCCTGCCTCGCCTTTTGCCTGTGATCTGCAGCAGGACCCGGTCTTCATGTCTGGCTGTCGATATGGCCCTGGCCGGAATGAACAGGTCCTGTTCTATCTTCAGTCCCTTTGGAGGATTTGTTACGGTCGCGAATGCAAACCCTCTGGGGTGCGCGGAAATAACCCCTTCAAGAAAATCCTGGGCTGTCCCTAATTTGTAAAAAAGGGTCTTGTCCGTTTTTTTAGGGTATTCCAAAGAGCGGCTGTCGGAAGTCACATCCACAAGAGTGAGCAGCCTGCGGTCGCACATATCTTTTAAAAGGTCCCTCAATTCCTTGCGAAGACCGCGTGCAAGATCAAGACTTGTCAGAATTTCCTTAAATGATGCCTGGCCGTCATTCATGCTTATAAAGCTTATGACCTCTTCTTCAGAGATCCGGCCTCCCTGTTTTCGGGAAAAGAACTGTTTTCTCTGTTTTTTTCGGGGCCGGCCTCCCTGCTTCTCTTTTTTTTTCGAGTATCGTCTGCGGGCCATATCTGTCTCCTGATTCAGACGACTTGCGCCGCCCAAAAATATTGATTACTCTAATAGAATAGATTTCGGGCTGGATTCTTCTTGAAATAGGACCACTATTCTCATAGAAAGGTATTATTCGGTTAAATCAACAAAAATAGTTTTTCTCAAAGAAAAAAAGTAGAAATTTCCTTCAGTTGAATCTCAAAATTATGGAACTCTATTCTTAATCATGCGAGCCGTAACATTTGACATGGACTCCTTCCGCCTCCGTATGGAGGAGCATCTGGGAGGCCCGGGCGGGGAGGCCGCTATTTTCTGGGAGGCCCTCTCCTTTGCAGAGGAGGCCCATTCGGGCCAGAAGCGCATGTCAGGGGAACCATATATCAGCCATCCCTGCCATGTTGCCCAAGTCCTGGTGGAGGAGTTGTATGTAAAGGATCCTGAGACCCTGGCCGCTGCTCTGCTTCATGACACGGTGGAAGATGTTCCCTCTGTGACCTGTGAGGATCTTGGAGCAAGATTCGGCAAGAACATTGAAGAGATTGTGGAGGGATGCACCAAGATACGTCATTTTGCCGGAAACCGTCAGATATTCTATAATCTGGTACACCGAAAGATATTTTCAGGTTCCGCCTCCCACATCGAGGTTATACTTGTCAAACTTGCGGACCGGCTTCACAATCTGAGGACCATGGATTCAATGCCCAAGAGAAAGCGGCAGAAAATCGCGGATGAAACCCTTGACATTTATGCCCCCATGGCCATGGTACTTGGGCTGTTTGCCCTGAAACGGGAGCTTTACGATCTTGCCCTGACGTATAAGTTCCCCAAGCAGAGTAAAAACATCAAGGCAATAATCCGCCGGCACGGTAAAGATGAAAAGACGCTGGCGATCAGAAAGGCCTTGCAGGAGCAGATGGAGTCAGTCTGGTTTACATGTGATATTTTCGTGCGTCCCCGCCGGCTTTCCGCCTATTATAACTCTGCTAGAGGTGTGTTGACCAGGGAAATAGAAAATCCTGTTCAGATTATAATAGTTGTAGACGATATCCAGTCCTGCTACCGGGCTCTTGGGGTCCTGAACCAGAATTATCCACCCACGCCCAGGAGTATTCGTGATTTTATAGCCAACCCGAAACCTACCGGTTATCAGAGCCTTCACGCCAAGGCAAATATCAGTGGGTCGAATTACCTTTTTAAGATAAGGACTCGTGAAATGCTCAGGTCTGCGCGGGCCGGAGTGATACGGGAGTGGTTTTCTCACGGCAAGGCGCCGACCGGTTTTGAGAAAGAGATACGGGAGATGTTTGATATTTTGGGAGGCGATGAAGAGATATCCTATAGGGCCATGATCGCGGCCAGCGGTAAAAAGGAAATATACACCTTTACGCCTAAGGGTAACCTGATATGTCTCCCTCGTGAGAGCACAGTACTTGATTTCGCATTCAAGGTCCATACCGAGATCGGCCTCAGGTGTGATTATGCCATAGTGTCCGGGAAAAGGGTTAAACCCGATCGCATGCTCAGGGACGGGGACCGCGTGAATGTGATTTTAAGTGAGGAGCCGATTTATTTTGAACCGGCCATGCAGAAGCTCTGTCAGTCGCCCAGGGCGCGATCCGAACTGTCACGGATGTTCAGGCTGAGGCGTGAGACCTTTGAAAAGGACGTAGGCAGATCACTGATCATGCAGGAATTGAAGCGGAACGGCGTTCCTGTCGAGGCTGTGGAAAAGGAGGGAATGGCCTATATACTGGAGTATTTCGGCCATGAGAACCTGGAAGATCTGTTTTTGCATGTGGGCGACGGCAGGCTTGGACTCAGCGAACTCGTCTACGAGATTAAGAACGGCCTCTATTCAGGAGGCGCCGTCCTGCAACCGCCGACCGGCACATTGAATCGGATTGAGCTTACCAATCTGGACCCGGTCTGCATTAAATTTTCCAAGTGCTGTAATCCTCTGCCAACCGAGAAGGGATTGTTCGGCGTACCGACGGAACGTAGATTGTCTGTTCACAAGGGGGAGTGCAAGGAGTTCCGGTCTCTGAAGTTTCAGAGGGAAGATGTGGTTGAATTGCGATGGCAGTTGAAAAAGACCGTAGTTCGAGAACCCCAGACCATTTTTTTCCTGGCCGTGTCAAAGGGCAGGCTCATGATGACACTTGGCGCAGCCCCTGACAATATGGAGATTAAGGAGATCATGTCTTTCCATAAGCCCCGCGATGAAAGGCCTGACTGGGAAGTCAGGTTCCGGGTGGAAAATCTGTGGGTTTTGAAGAACGTGCTCTCTTTTTTTGAAAAGAGCGGACTGATATATGAATTCGTCTTGGATATGTAAATTTGTGTTTGTCCGAAAATGGCGCTTTTAGGGATCAGGGGTCAGCAAAAACAACAAAAAAATCAATCCGTTACCCCGATCCCTGACCCCTCCGTCCATAAATACCATTTCCGGACGGACACAAATTAACCTCTCAGGCCCTCCGAACGATGATGGAGTCCCGGCTTGAAACAGCTGTTGCAGCCACGGCAAAGTCCTCGTGGAATCCAGTTGCCGCGCTGAATATTTTTTTCTCTTCACAGCAGCCATCCTGCCCGCTGTAAATAAAATCAAGAATTAGACCTTTTTTTATTGTGCCGGATGCCTTTATCAGTCTCAATTCCATGAATCCCATCAGGGGAGTGAGGAAAAAAGTTTTTCTGAATGCCTCCTTGGCCGACCAGAGGAGTGTAAGCCTTGTAGCGGCGTCTATTTTTGCAATTTGTCCGCATTGTGTGAGAATCGTATTTTCTTCCGGATGCACAAATTTTTCCTTTACCCTTGTTACCGTGGATGAGATTTTTTGGATATCGATTCCGCACGGCGACGATGCCGCCATTGCCACTGCCAACCCTTTGCTGTGCGAAATTGAGATATAATAAGGCGCCGGTTTTTTTATGGGCGTGCTTGATGATTCAATAAACGGCCTGTTGTTTTGGTCCGGGACTACAGACCATTTGAGCCAGTTTGTCAATTTTTTGGGGTGGTCGGGCGAGAGCAGCCTCATAACTGCATGTTTGGCTGCTATCCTGCCTCCCAGCCATTCAAGTTTCCGTTTCTCGTATTTGAATTTACGAAAGCGCCTCAGTTCCAGGGGCGTGAGATAAGTCCCGGCCTCCAAGAGTCGCATGCGGAGTCCATCCAGGTTGACCACTGATATCGTATGCCCGCCTGAAAGAGAGGAGAGTGTTTTTAGTCCGAAATTCAATGATTCCAGATTCAGATCATCTGCAGGCATCAGCGTTTTCATTTATTCCGGCAAAAAATAGTGGTCAGGGGTCGGGGGGGCAGGGTTACGGAATGATTTTTTTGTTGTTTCTGCTGGCCCCCTAAAGGGCCATTTATAGATGGACACTAGCTAAAACCACCGAACTGTAATTATTCTGCAGCGCTTCATAGGGAGGCAAGCAGGTTGATCAGCTATACATCATCAGTATGCTGGGCGACAGGGAGTGCTGCTGAATAGTTACCTACTTTTTATCTAAAACCTGTCGTATCTTCTTGAGCATGTTTGTCAACTGATATGGTTTGCCGATAAAATCCTTAGCGCCCGATTTCAGAAGTTCCTTGATGTTTTTGTCAGCCGAATACCCGGAGGCAATGATAACCTTTATGTCCGGGGAAATTTTGAGAAGTTTGTTCAGGCACTTATAGCCTCCCATTCCCGGCATGCCTATGTCCAGTATTACCAGATCTATTCGCTCTTTTTCCCTTTTATATATTTCAATCGCCTTTTCTCCCGATTTTGCCGCGATGGTCGTGTAACCACTCTCACCCAATATATCCTGTCCGAGATTGAGCAAGGTCTTATCATCATCGACCAGTAGAACGGTTTCGCTTCCGCTGACAATTTTCTGCTCTTTGCTCTCTGATGCCTGCTCCCTGGTTTTTTCTTCCAGCGCCGGCAAATAGATACTGAAGGTGGTGCCCTGATTTAGTTCGCTGTAGCATGAGATATGGCCGTCGTGGTTTTTCACAATGCCATAGGCCATGGACAGGCCCAGACCGGTGCCCTTGCCTATTCCCTTGGTGGTAAAGAAAGGTTCGAAAATATGTTTTACGGTCTCCTGATCCATGCCGCAGCCGGTATCTGAAACAGTCATGAGAATGTAGGCGCCTGTTTTGATTTGAACAGCTTTACAATATCTTTTGCCCAGCATGACGTTTTCTGTTTGAAAGGTCAGTCTGCCGCCGTCAGGCATGGAGTCCTTTGCATTGATCCCCAGATTCATAATTATCTGTTCAAGCTGAACAGGGTCCGCGTTGATTGTTTTCAGGTCATTGTCAAGATGCGTTTCTATGCTGATCATCTTGGGAATAGTCCTTTCAAGCAGCTTAGAGGCATGCGCAATTTCATGGTTAAGATCGACCGGTCTCGGTTTGCTCTTCACCTTTCGGCTGAACATAAGAAGTTGTTTGGTCAGTTCGGCGGCTCTGTGGGCGGATTGTTTAATAGCTTCCAGCTTATCACGGTCCGGATCATTTGTCTTTTTTTTCAATAAAAGAAGCTGGGTGTAGCCGGAGATGGCCTGGAGAATGTTGTTAAAGTCATGGGCAATGCCACCTGCAAGTGTTCCAACAGCTTCTATCTTCTGGGCTTGAAGGAGTTGGGATTCAAGGCGTTTTTGCCCGGTGATATCGCGGATTATGGTCTGATATCCCAGAATAGTTCCGTTGTCGCTCCTCAGGAGAGTCGCTGTGAGCAGACAGTCCAACAGTGTTTCGTCCTTTTTGCGGAATTTGACTTCATAGTCTTTGACAGAGCCTGTTTTCTCTATAACTCCCTGAAATCGGCGCCTGTCATCCGGATTTACATATATCTCACTTACATTCAGCTTTGTTATTTCTTTTTTGCTATAACCAAACAGGGTAAGGGCGGATTGGTTGGCGTCAGTGAATCTGTCCTCTCTGCTGGTTATAGTCAGCGCGTCTTTGGAGTTTTCAAAAAGGGTGCGGTATTTCTGTTCATTTTTCCGCACTGCCTCCTCTGCCCGTTCGCGCTCAGCTATCTCCTGCTTCAGAAGAGCATTGGCGTTTGTAAGCTCTGCTGTTCGTTCCTTAACCCGGATTTCCAGCTCGTCGCGGGCCTTTTCCAGATCCTTTTCGACCCGCTTGCGCTCGGCGATTTCTTCGGATATATCCTCAATCATACGGTTTGTAAGTTTTTTCAGGGATTCCAGCAGCTCTACATGAGAACCCCCTGATACCCTGGCAGTGAGGTCGCCTTTTGAGACCTTATGCAGCACATCGAAGTGCTCGGCAAGACCTATGGCAAACTCATGGGACAGATCAACGATTTCCCCGAGGTTTTCCGCAGTCAGATTGATCATATGTTTTAATCTGGCAATCAGCTCAAGGTCCGAGGTCTCGGATATTCTTACAGAAGGATCACCTGAAGAGATCTCTTTTAACGCTTCAAATGCCTCGGATAAACCCTGGGTCAACTCCGTCTTGATGCCTTCCAGCTCCCTGTCCCGTTCCTCAACACTTTTTTTGAATTTCCTGAATTGCCGGTTTGTCAGCTTTAACGTTGTTTCCAGAGAATCGACGTCAATGTTTGCCTTAAATGGCTCGCATTCAAGGCACATCTCCATCTTATCCAGGAACATTCCCTGGATTTCGTTTCTGCAATGGGTCCCTGGGATGAGCCAGCAATTCAGCTCCTTTGACCGGTAAACCGGACATTCCTTCTCGTTACATTCAAAAAAATCCCAGCATTTTATCTTGTTTTTCACGGCTCAGACTCCATCATCATCATTTCTTTTTATATTGACATTGGGATTGAGAGAAATCAATATTTCATATATATATTTATATGGCAAGCGGCTCAACAGTAATTAATCTCGAAAATGTCTCACTGGTAAACGCTTACATGCCTGGGGTCCCAGTAAGTTCGTACCCTTGTTGAACGCTTACTGTTTTTTATAGAGTTTAATCCGTGTATGGGAGTAGTGAATCATGTGTCTTGCAATACCTTCCAGGATAGTCAGTATCAAAGATGATATGGGAACTATAGATGTTGACGGAGTAAAGAGAGAGGTGAGTCTGCTCCTTCTTGAAGATCCCAAGGTTGGAGAATACGTGATAGTTCACGCTGGATTTGCCATTAACAAGATTGACGAAACAGCTGCACAGGAGTCCCTTCGGATTTTACGGGAAGTGTTGATTCTTGCGGAAGAAAGCTAGGCCTGCCCTTTACCCATTGGTCAGTGCATGGATAATTTTATTCCCCAAAGGGGAAATGACGTATAGCCGGTGTGCTTCAGCCACCGGTATGGGGTGCGTACAGTGGATCGTCCTGAAGGGACGATGCATTCCCGTGGCCGATCTCCCTCAAAACGTCGTCCCTTCAGGACTGATATGTTTGGTTGTCCGTTACCGGTGGCTGAAGCACACCGGCTATACGCCTTCACCCCTATCGGGGTTTTACCAATACAGTATTTATTGGGTATAAAGGGCAGAGCTAGGCAACATGGTTTGATAGTCATGCCAGAGAAGAAACTGGTTGCAAGAAGGCTCAATGTCAATGGTATTGTGCAGGGCGTTGGGTTCAGGCCCTTTGTGTGTCGATTGGCGGCCTGTCACCGGATTGCGGGTGACGTGGCCAACACATCTTCCGGTGTATCCATTCATATAGAAGGGGCGTATGAGAGTATTGAGGCGTTCTGCCTGGATATTTCAAAAGATCCCCCTCCTCTTGCAAATATTATTGAGGTCTCAATCCATCCCGAGCCTGTTCAGGGTTGTACGGATTTTTCGATTGTCAAAAGCAGATCCGGTATCAATTCATCCACGTTGATCTCTCCGGATGTGTCGATCTGTAAAGACTGCCTTTTCGAACTGTTTGACCCTGAAAATCGGCGGTATCAATATCCGTTTATCAACTGCACGAATTGTGGCCCCAGATACACCATAATTGAAAAAATTCCTTACGACAGGCCCTACACCTCCATGAAATCTTTTGTGATGTGCAAAAGATGTCAGGCGGAATATGACGATGTCATGGACAGACGGTTTCATGCCCAGCCGAACGCGTGTCATAAATGCGGTCCAGAGGTCAGGCTTTACGACGCTTCCGGCTCAAAAATGGATGTCGAGGATCCGGTCAAGATGAGCGCAATGCTCCTCAAACAGGGCAAGATAGTGGCAATAAAGGGGCTGGGCGGCTTTCATCTGGCAGTTGATGCGGAGAACAGCGACGCGGTTCGGACTTTAAGAAAGAGAAAGCAGCGTGAGGAAAAGCCTTTTGCCGTCATGTCATTCGATCTGGAACGGATCAGAGGATATGCCAGGGTGGAATCCGTGGACGAGGCGTTTCTCACTTCGCCCCAGCGTCCGATCGTGATTTTAAGAAAAAAGGAGTCGAATTCCCTTGCCGCACAGGTTGCTCCTCAAAACAGCTGTTTTGGCGTAATGCTTCCGTATACGCCCCTTCACTATCTTCTTTTAAATAACGGTTTCACAGCCCTTGTAATGACCAGCGGGAATTTGAGCGACGAGCCGATCTGCATTAACAACGAGGAGGCGTTTGACCGTCTTTCAGGGGTTGCGGATTATTTTTTGATTCATAACAGGGAGATATATCTAAGGAGCGATGATTCAATTGTGACGTCTCTGGCAGGCACACCCAGTTTCATACGCAGGTCAAGGGGTTATGTCCCGGCGCCTCTTTTTTTAAAGCAGAGTACACCACGGATATTGGCCTGCGGAGCGGAACTCAAGAACACGGTCTGTTTTGCCGTAAAAGGGCGGGCCTTTTTAAGCCAGCATATCGGAGACCTTGAAAACCTTGAGACCTTTGAGTTTTTCAAGATGACCATCGAACATATGAAAGGGGTTCTTGATCTGAACCCTGAAATCATAGCCCACGATCTTCATCCTGATTACATGAGTACCAGGTTTGCGTTGGAGCAGGATGGGATGACTCGAGTCGGCGTCCAGCATCATCATGCGCATATAGTGAGTTGCATGGCAGAGAACCGGCTGGACGGACCTGTGATCGGGCTTGCATTTGACGGGACGGGTTTCGGCAATGACGGAAAAATCTGGGGAGGCGAGATACTTATTTGCGAATACTCCAAATTCGTGAGAGCCGGTCACATCTCGTATGTGCCGATGCCGGGAAGCGCTGCCGCGATAAAGGAGCCTTGGCGTATGGCCTTGAGCTACCTTTATGACGCCTTTGGCCGGGATTTTTATAACCTTGATCTTCCGTTTTTAAAAGGTCTTGACCGCAACAGGGTGAAGATAGTAATCGATATGATTGACAAGGGTGTAAATTCGCCGGCGACATCAAGCCTGGGCCGTCTCTTTGACGGAATTGCCGCGATCGTCGGGATCAGGAACAAGGTTGGGTTTGAGGGCCAGGCCGCAATGGAGCTTGAGATGCTGATAAAAGGCCCTGAACAGTTAAGGAGATCAGCCAAAACCTATGATTACGAATGGATTTACAGAGATATCCACACAATTCCGCCCGAGCCCATTGTGCGCGGCGTAGTCAAAGACGTGGAACACTCTGTTGATCCCGTGGAGATAAGTTTAAAGTTTCATCTGACGATTATCAGGCTTTTTTCAGAACTCTGCGATACGATTCGTAAAGAGCAGGGGCTTTGCCGGGTGGTATTGAGCGGAGGGGTGTTTCAGAATTCAATACTTCTGTCCGGACTGAAACAGGAGCTTATTGAGAAAAAATTTAAGGTATTCACCCATTCAATGGTGCCTCCAAATGATGGAGGCATTTCATTGGGCCAGGCAGTGGTGGCGGCAGCTATCGCGGCTTGAGATTGGTAAGCGGTCACAGGCGGCGCATCTGCACGTGATCAGGACAACCGGCATAGGTAGAGCTATAAGCCGGTCGCCCTGATCACGCACACCTGCACCACCTGTGACCGCTTACGAGATTGTTGCGTATCGGCTGATCAGTATTTTTTTCGCTCATCCTGACCGATGAATCCGGTGATGCGCAAGCCCAGATGGTTGTCCACTACAACGACCTCGCCCAAGGCGAATAACGTATTGTTGACGTACAATTTCGAAGTGCCGCCTGCCACCGTGTTAAGTTCAATCGTTGAACCTTCTCTCATGTGCAGGATGTCGTTAATAGTCAGTTTGGAGTCGCCGAGTTCAGCTTTGATCTTCATTGGAATGTCCATGAAAAAGTCCAAGGCCTGATTCTCGGGCTGCCTGGATTTATCCTGGGACGTATCGGCAAAATCAACTGACTTGGGCTCGGAGGACGGGCTGTTTCCGTTCGTCTGGTCTGAATCGTGGTCAAAATCTGATGGATGTGTTTCTTCAGCCATTTTTTATATCTATTAGTGGTGTTTTTTAGTTTTTAAAAAGCTCTTGCTTCTTAATTTATATATCGTCATGTTTCCCGGTTTCTTTATTCGACTTTCTATATATTATGAATATAATTTGCCTGTAATTCAACGATAAAAAGAATTTTTTCAGGAATTTGGTGAAATGTCCAAAAAATATATGGATGAATACCGGGATCCGGAGATCGCCGGCAAGATTGCCGAAGATATCAGGAAACTTGTTTCAAAAGAGGTCAGGTTTATGGAGGTGTGCGGAACGCATACAATGTCCATATTTCGAAGCGGAATCAGGACTATTTTGCCTGAGTCAATATCTCTTCTCTCAGGGCCGGGATGTCCGGTATGCGTCACGGCGCAGAGTGAAATCAACGCCTTTATCGAAATTGCCCGTATGGACGATGTTATTGTCACAACTTTCGGCGACCTTATGAAGGTCCCTGGAACCGACTCGTCACTCCAGGAGGAACGGGCAAACGGGCGTGATATCCGCATTGTATATTCCGCAAATGATGCAATTCGGATTGCCGGGAAAAATCCGGATAAAAAGGTAGTGTTCCTTGGCGTGGGATTTGAGACCACGGCTCCTACAATAGCTGCTTCAATACTTGTTGCAAGTCGGATGAAATTAAACAATTTTTTAGTCTATTCGGCTCACAAGCTTGTTCCGCCTGCGCTTGCCGCACTTCTTGAGGCCGAAAAGGTCGAACTCGACGGGTTCCTGCTTCCGGGCCATATCTCCGTAATTATCGGCTCTGATGCATACGTTCCGATTGTTGAAAAATATCATATGCCGAGTGTGGTGGCAGGATTTGAGCCGGTCGATCTTCTTTATGCGATATTGATGCTTGTTGAGCAGATAAGAGACAATGCGGTGCGTGTGGATAACGCATATCCCAGGGCCGTGACCCGGGAAGGGAATGAGCGGGCAAAGAAAATTCTTTCGGATGTCTTTGATACTGTTGATGCAGCTTGGCGCGGAATCGGGATAATTGCAGGGAGCGGACTTGTGATACGGGATGAATTTTCATCCCATGACGCTCGGAAAGTACTTGATGTGCCGCTTCGTGAAGTTGAAGATCCAAAGGGATGTTGCTGTGGTGACATATTGACGGGCGTCAAGATTCCACCCGCATGTCCGCTTTATAAAAAGATCTGTACGCCGATAAACCCGGTCGGGCCGTGCATGGTTTCAACCGAAGGGACCTGCGCAGCCTACTACAGATATCAGGAGTGAGGAGGGGCGAGTGACTAGTGACTAATGATTAGTGACTAATGGCTAATGAGGGATGAAATATTGTGACTGGTTGCGGCGGAATCTTATATCGGGAGCCTGATTTTAATGGTTGTGCCTGTTCCTTTTTTGCTTTTTACATGGATAGTGCCCTTGTGGCTTTTGACGGTCTTGTCTGCAAATGCGAGTCCCAGCCCCGGGCCATATGTCTTGGAAGAAAAAAACGGGTCAAAGATGTTTTTGAGCTTGTCCCGCGGTATGCCTTTGCCTGAATCGGTTATTTTTATTTCAAAAAAATTTTCGTTTTCCAATGCCGTTGAAATCGTAATGAACCCTGCCTTGTTCTGAATCGATTCTGCCGCGTTGTCAATAATGTTAAAAATAGTCTTCTCAATGTTTGGCCTGTCAATATGAAGAAGGGGGAGGTCTTCCAGGAGGTCTGTCTTGACCTCGATCTTTTTTTCTTTAAACATATCGTCGTGGAGCTGGAGTGCATCGACGATTATCTCATTTATGTCGCAGGGCTCAACGTAAGAGATGTTGGCATTTTTTAGTCCCACAAGATGTTCAACCATTTTTTCCAGAACTTCCACGTTCCGGAGTATGATATCCATGTATTTCTTCTCCCTGCTGCCGTCCGGGAGGCTTTTTTTGACCCTTCTTGCAAAACCTCCGATTGAGACGAGGGGATTTCGTATCTCGTGGGCCATCTCGTCGGTTACATATTCGAGAGCCTCGACTTTTTCCTCCTCAACATATTTTTCCCCTTCCTCTTTCCTGGCAAGGATCGATTTGGCCCTGGCCGCAATTTCCTTGAACTCGAACGGTTTGGCAATATAATCGTCAGCGCCTGCTTCAAGGCCCGTTACAGTGTCTAAGGTTTCGTTTTTTGAAGTGAGCATTATTACTGGGATCTGTTTTGTCCTCTTGCTCGCCTTTAGCCTCCTGCACACCTCAAAGCCGTTCAATTTCGGCATCATTATGTCCAGAAAGATCAGGTCCGGCTGGTATTCTTCAACCTTTATGAGACATTCTTCCCCGTCAAACGCCTCTGCCGTATCATATCCTAAAGAGGTGAATCTTTTTTTGAGAAGCTCGACTATTACCGGATTGTCGTCAACAATGAGGATTTTGTTCTTCATCCCTACCCCAGATAAACTAGAATTTTTAAAGGTCCTGGACTCTTTTCAGTACCCCCTTGAGGGGTGAAAAAACGCAGAAAATATTTTCTAAGGTACTAAAAATTCTCCATGCCGGCCCGCCACTATTCCCGGACAGGCCTTATAACTATTACCGCAATTTTTGGGTTCTCCAGGTATTTTGCCGCAAGCTTTGAAACGTCTGTGACCGTGATGGCTGCGTAGTCCTCTTCAATGGTCCTGCTCCAGTCAAGTTGCACGGGGTGTCTTTTTGAAAGGTTCATAACAGTGCTCAGCCAGTATCGGTTTGTCCGCATCATGTCCTTAATGGTTGTTCGAACCGGGTCAAGTGAGCGCTTTAACTCATCCTCCGTGATCCCGTTTGCCGCCAGGTCGGATGAAATTCTTTTTATCTCGCTGATCATGGCATTCGTTATCTTCGGGTCTATGACAAGGACTGATTTGAACACCCCGTAACCGTTATAGGTTCTGCTTGGATCGTTATAGGCGTATGGAGAATAGGCTGCGCCTAGTTTTTCTCGGATCTCGTTTCTCATCCGTTCGGTAAAGACGTGGCCCAGTGCGGAAAGGCGGCGGGTTCGCGAGATGTCCCAGAAGTCCTCAGTGGGCCAGGCAATTACAATCATGGCTTTATCAATCGTTGTATCAACGTCAATAAAAATCTCTTTGCCCGCTGGAAAGTCTATCCGTTCTTTTACATCTTCCGGTTTTGTCCCGTAAGGAAGTGAACCGAAATATCGGGCAGCAAGATCGATCGCGGTTTCCTGGTCAAAATCTCCGATTATCGAGAGTTCAAAACAGCCCTTTTTGAGTTCAGGCTCAATCCAGTTTCTGATCTGACTGAGAGTCAATCTTGAAAATTCCTCATAAGGAGGTATGCCGAAACGGCTGTCACCTCCTGCAAGGAAATTTTTCCCATAGAGTTCCATGGCGCCGTCGATAGAATGGCTGAAACCGGCATACATCTGGGCAAATTGGTGCATGGCCAGATGAAACGCGTCGTTACGGAATCCAGGGTCAACCACATGTGCGTAAAGGAGCTGAAAGAGCAACGCAAGTTCCTTTGAAACCGTGCTTCCGGAAAAGCTGAAGCTCTCTTCGTTGATCTGAAATACGGCAAAGGTGTTTTTGCCGGCAAGAGCCCTCTCAAGTTCATCTCTGTCAAGAGTCCCCAGCCCGCTCTGATTCACGACCTCTTCAGCCAGCATTGCAAGACCTGGAATCGGTTCTTTTTTCCTGCCTTTGCCAAAACTTAAGGTGCAGACAACCTCGTTTTCCTTGAAATCGGTCTTTTTAAGATTCAGACGGATGCCGTTTGGAAAATCGATCTGCTCAATTCCCAGATCAGGTATTTTTTTCATGTGAAGAATGGGGCCCGGTGCGACCGGTTCATCAAGATAGGGAAAGGTTACTTTTCTCTCCTCTTCACCTTTTTTTACCTGCCTTTCAAGCGATGTCTCAAAGGTCTCAAGGATTACATCCTCGGGTTTTTTGTCAGGTCTTTTAATCTCCGTGTTTCCGGTGATCAGGATGAGTCTGTGCGCGTGGTCCCAGGTTTTTTTAAAGGTATCGTTGATTTGGCCCGGTGTAACTGATTTGATAAAGGGCCTGTACAGGTCTCTCTCCTGCTCCGGTGACTGAAAGACCTTGTCGTCGGTTAGATTGTCAATGATCCTTCTGGTGAGTTCCCGGCTGTTTCGAGTTTTTTTCTCTAAAACCGCGGAGTCGAGGTCAGCGATCAGCTCCTTTTTCACGCGGTCGAGTTCTGTTTCGGAAAATCCGTACATGATTGCCTGTCGCATGGTGTACGAGAGGGCCTTAAGGGTCTCTTCCCATTTTTCAGGGGCGGATATCCCGTAAAGCTTTGCATACCCCAGCTGATTCAAGAAAATCCCGGAATATGCGGATGCGGATGTGAATGGAGACTTGGGTTTTCTGGCCATGGTGTCAAGTCTGTTTCGTAATATGCTGTCCGCAATGTAGCTGGTCAGGAGTTGCTTTTGAAACGCCGCGGAGTCGGGGCGTGGAGTAGTGCTCCATGCCGCCTGGATCGCGATTTCAGTATTTCCCGCCTCCTTTTCATAGTGGTAAAAGCTTTTGTTCCCCTTGTGGCTGACTTTGCCGATGTCAGGGCATTTGGCGGGCGCACTCCGTGCGGAGAGATCGAAGAAACGTTTTTTGATAAGGGATTCTAAAGTGTTGACGGAAAAATCGCCTGCAGCCACAAGAATCATATTATCAGGCCTGTACCAGCCATCGTAAAATTGTTTTATCATGTCTCTGTCAACATTTCTGATCACCTTTTCTTTGCCTATGGGAAATCTTTTGGAGTGTTTTGAACCATCATAGACAAATTTTGTGGAAGCGACCCAGGTTCGATAAGCCACGGAATCCCTTGCCTGCTTTTCAGCAAGCACAACCCCGCGTTCGCGGTCGATCTCGGAATCAAGAAGCAGTGCCCCGCCCGCATAGTCCCTCATAACCAGGAGCCCTTTTTTCAGGTCTTTATCGGATCCGGAGGGCAGTAGCAGATCGTACACGGTTTTTGAAAAGCCGGTTGCGGCATTTGCGTCCGCCCCGAACCGCATACCGATTGACTGGAAATATTTAATGAGTTCGCCTGGAGGAAAGTGTTCAGACCCGTTAAAGAGCATATGTTCCAGGAAATGGGCTAACCCCTGCTGTTCGTCTGTCTCGTTTAAGGATCCGGCTGAGACGACCAGATGCATGCTCACGCGGTCCCTGGGTTCTCGGTTTTCAAGAAGCACGTACCTGAAACCGTTTTCCAGCCTGCCGAAAATAAGGTCCGGATCAGGCGGGAGCTCACTTTTTTCGTGGGGCCAGACGGTTGAAAGGCAGGGCCTGGTTCCGGGCGTGGACGCGGTAAGGTTGCCGGGGGCTTCTGAATTGGAATGGCCGGCATATGATGTCGGTGGGATGTGAAAGGTGAAAACAAAAAGGAGGGTAAGTAGAAAAGTGAAAATGGAAGTCATGTGAACCCTGAATTTCTTGTTCGATATTCTGCGGTTCAGACTGGAAATTTATTGAACCGGTGGTTAGTTGGCCATGCTTACTGATCCCGGTTCAACTGCCTCTCCATCACGCGCAAAAGACCGATCAGGTCGATGGGCTTCGGGATATAATCATCCATGCCCGCCTCAAGGCATTTGTCACGGCATCCTCTGATCGTGTGAGCTGTTACTGCAACAATCGGGATATGGTGTTTGGTCCTCTTTTCGTTTTCCCTGATGACCCTGGTCAGTTCAAAACCGTCTATTTCCGGCATCTGAACATCCATGAGTATGAGGTCGAATTTGTTCTTTTCAAGCGCCTCGATCGCTTCAAGGCCGTTTTCAACGCCGGTTACAGCACAGCCGTTTCGCTCGATCAGGTCGACAAGCAGCATCCGGCTGATGTCATCGTCCTCTGCAACAAGAATTTTCAGGTTTTTGCTTTTTTTATGATCCGGTTGTGTAGGGAAGTTTTGGATTCGGTCTTCGGTGTCATCATGGTCAGGGGAGTCCGGATCTTGGGTCTCGATCTCGAAATATTTTTTTATGTCATGCGTAATGGGGAGCATCCTCTCAACCGATTTACGGATCATGCAGAGATAATGCGCCTGCTCAGGGCTCATGTTCGTCTCAAGGACAAGGTCGGTCATTCCCTTCAGGCCGTTCATCAGTGTGCAGAATTTGTAACTGATCTCGCTCATGAACCGGCTGACTTCACCGTCCCGCTCTTCCCGTACCCTCCATAATTCTTTTTCAGCCGATTTGCGCAGCTTGACCTGAAGATTCAGCTCGTTTAAGAGACTTTCCTTGTCCAGGTCCGTGTAATCCATAGAATTTACATCCCAAATCAAATAGAGATAGATCGTTTCCAATCGGATAATCAGTGAATTATCAAATGACTACACAATAAATCATCAATAATCAATTGCTAAATTTTTTTTAAAGGGTGATAGGGAACTCTTACATTATTTTGCCACAACAAACGCCTCCTTAAACCCGGCCCTTTTT
Organism: Pseudomonadota bacterium; assembly: GCA_030635485.1. GTDB lineage: Bacteria > Desulfobacterota > Desulfobulbia > Desulfobulbales > DAOVYS01 > DAOVYS01. The sequence goes on from DAOVYS010000001.1 coordinate 24,948, forward strand.
AACACCCGTTTCATCCTTTCGGCCTCGGTAAGGGTATTGCCGGCCTCAACCCGTACCCTGTAAAATATTTTGTCTCCCCGGTCATACATTCGGATGACCGTTTTATGCTCCTGGTCGTACATTATATTCTTCAGCCTTTTTGCGTTGTCCCTGTTCGTGAACGAACCGATCTGGATATAGAATTCGCCTGATTTAAAATCCTTGTGCGGCAGAAATTTTTTCACAGTCTTTCCTCTTTCACGGCAGGAGACCGCTTCGCCCATTGCAGTGATCCTGACTTTTGCAGTGCCTTTTTCGGATATATCCAGTTTTTTTGCCCCTGTCAGGGTCAGGTCGATTATCCGGCCCTTGACAAACGGGCCCCTGTCGTTGATTCTCACCATGGTTTCAATGCCGTTTTCAAGGTTTTTGACCAGCACGTACGTATTCATGGGCAGGGTCTTATGCGCAGCGGTTGAACCGTACATGTCATAGGTCTCGCCGTTTGATGTCTTTCTGCCGTGGAATTTGCGTCCGTACCAGGATGCGATGCCCTTTTGGGAAAAACCGTGGGAAGATGGAAGCGGGTAATAGTTCCTGCCGTTGATCTTGTACGGCCGTTGAGTGGAGGGAGGCACTGGGTGGTAGGATGAAGTCCGGGAAGGCTGGCTCACAGGCCTTTTGGCAGGGGTTTTGATTACCCTTGGCCTGCCGCAGGCGGTAAGGAGAAAGACCGCTGATAAGAACAGAATAAACGGGAAACCACGTATGATATTGTTTCGAATAAAGGAAAGCATTATGAGACAAGTATAACCAATCGCGCCGCGTGAACCAACTAGTGAATTGGCGGCAAAAAAGTTTTATGGTTTTTTCCTTGGATAAATCATGGCCGGTTGCTATATTACGGTACATGAATCCATCAAACGAAACTTCCAAAATCAGTAAAACCAAGTTTATATTTATTACAGGCGGCGTCCTCTCTTCTCTTGGGAAGGGGTTGGCGGCAGCGGCAATCGGCGCTCTTCTGGAAAGCCGCAGCCTGACAGTCACGTTTCAGAAACTGGATCCGTATATCAACGTGGATCCTGGGACCATGAATCCGTTTCAGCATGGAGAGGTCTATGTCACGGATGACGGTGCGGAGACCGATCTGGACCTGGGCCATTATGAGCGTTATACGTCAGTGATCATGGGCCAGAAACACAATTACACGTCAGGCCGGATTTATTATTCCGTTATAACCAAGGAGCGGGCAGGGAAATATCTGGGTGGAACGGTCCAGGTGATTCCTCATGTCACAGATGAGATCAAGGCGGCAATCCGGCAGCTTGAAGGTGATGCGGACGTGGCCATTATTGAGATCGGCGGTACGATCGGTGATATCGAGAGTCTGCCTTTTCTTGAGGCTATCCGGCAGTTTAAATATGATGCCGGGGAGCAGAATTCGATTTTCATCCACGTAACGCTTGTGCCGTATATCAAGACTGCCGGTGAGGTCAAAACAAAGCCGACCCAGCACAGCGTCAAGGAGATGCGCGCCATCGGCCTGCAGCCTGATATACTTTTATGCAGGACCGGAAGACAATTGAGCGATGAAATCAAGGCAAAGATTTCCCTGTTCTGCAATGTCCCGCCCGAGGCCGTGATCACGGCACGGGATGTGAAGAGCATCTATGAGGTGCCTCTTCTTTTGCACGAGGAAGGGCTGGACGCCAGGATACTTGAATTGCTCAACATCTGGACAGGCGCTCCTCGTCTTGACTCCTGGTACGAACTGGTCCGCAAGATAAAGGCGCCGGCCCACAGTGTCGTGATCGGCATTATCGGTAAGTACGTGGAACTTGCCGAATCATACAAGAGCCTTCACGAGGCGATCGTGCATGGCGGCTTTGCAAATGACGCCCAGGTGGAACTGCGCTATGTGAGCGCTGAGGATATCGAGAAAAAAGGGGCTGCCGGGCTGCTTAAAGGGTGTAGCGGCATTCTGGTCCCCGGAGGGTTCGGTAAACGGGGCGTGGAAGGTAAAGTTAGGGCCATCACCTATGCACGGGAGCGGAAGGTCCCGTTTTTGGGCATCTGTCTGGGGATGCAGCTTGCCGTAATCGAGTTTGCCAAAAATGTTGCAGGATTGGATAAGGCCGCCAGTGAGGAGTTTGACGAGAATACGACACAACCCGTGATTTATTTGATGAGAGAGTGGTATGACTACCGGACCGGGGAGCTTCAGATAAGGGACGAGAAATCTGAAAAGGGAGGCAGCATGCGTCTGGGCGCCTATCCCTGCGTTATCCTGGAATCCACCTTTGCCCATGCGGCCTATGGGTCAAAAGAGGTGTTTGAACGCCATCGCCATCGCTTTGAGTTTAATTTGAAGTTCCGGGATCAGCTTGTCAAAAGCGGTATGATTATCAGCGGCATATCGCCTCCTAAAGAGGGTGTGTCCCCTGACCTGGAACTGGTCGAAATAGTCGAACTTGCCGACCACCCATGGTTCCTGGGGTGTCAGTTCCATCCTGAATTCAAGTCAGGCCCCATGAAACCTCATCCGATATTTAAGAATTTTGTCAAGGCATCATTGAAGTTTGCAAAGAGTGGTTGAGTTTTTTTTGACACGATAATGCCGTAACACTTTTTTCGAGTTTCCAGCCGGGAGTTCGTGATATGTCGTGTTACGGCATTGTCGTGTCAGCCGTATTTTATGCAAAGCCCGGTTAGGGCTGGTCATATTAGGAGACGTGAGTGAAACCAGTTGACATATCAGGTCGTTTAAAGATAGGCCCGGGGCAGCCGTTGCTCTTGATCGCCGGACCTTGTGTGCTTGAATCCGAGGATCTGGCAAGGAATGTGGCGCAGGAGATGAAGGATATTGCCGCCAGGCTTGAGATTTCTTTTGTTTTTAAGTCTTCTTTTGACAAGGCGAACAGGACATCTCTGGATTCGTTTCGTGGGCCCGGCTTAAGAAAGGGGCTTGAAATTTTGAGCCGAATCCGCGAAGAATTGGACATCCCGGTGACCTCTGACGTCCATGATGTGAGCCAGATAGAGGCTGCGGCTGATGTTCTGGATATTCTTCAGATTCCGGCTTTTCTCTGCAGGCAGACCGACCTGCTTGTGGCTGCGGCCAGGACGGGCAGGGCCGTGAGCCTTAAAAAAGGTCAGTTTCTTTCACCATGGGACATGGAGCACGCTGTTGAGAAAATTCGAAATTCAGGGGGGCAGAGGCTCTTATTAATGGAGCGGGGAAGCATGATGGGATACAACAATCTGGTTGTGGATATGCGTTCCTTTCCGGTCATGTCTTCGTTTGGATGCCCTGTGATTTACGATGTGACGCACAGCGTTCAATTGCCGGGCGGAGTAGGCGGCAGTTCGGGCGGTCAGCGCGAATTTATCCCGCCGCTTGCCAGGGCAGCGGTTGCGGCTGGAATTGACGGTATCTTTATGGAAGTCCATCCCGACCCTGACAAGGCGCTCTGTGACGGGCCGAATTCCCTCCCCTTAGACCAGGTTGAACCGCTTATGAAAAAGCTCGTAATGATTCACAATCTGGTCCGCAAAGGTCTAAGTCCAAGACCTCTGAGGCGGCAAACGGACAAAAGGTAACTGATCACAGGGGCAAGATAACCAAACAAAGGCTATTCCTCTACCTGTGATCGCTTACGACAAAAGATGGTGATAAAATGAAACAGGATGAGAGTTGTGTTGCCGGGACCGGGGGGTATCCCGGAGATTGTGAGTTGACGCAGCATCTCCTGAAAAGGGCGGCTGCGAGGAAAAAATCAGATGAAAAAGGGTATGTCCGGCGTTCATGCTTTCCTAAAGCGGAACCGATCAAACTGCTGCTTCTGGATGTGGATGGAGTGTTGACGGACGGTACAATCATGTACACCCACGAAGGCACTGAGATAAAATCGTTTCACACTCATGACGGCCTGGGCTTAAGGCTCCTGAAAGAGGCGGGAGTCGAAACGGGCCTGATCACGGCCCGGAGTTCCAGGGCGCTGGCCCGCCGTGCCAAGGACCTTTCCATAACCCATGTCTATCAGGACGTTTCCGATAAGGTAGAGGTATACGATAAGCTTCTTAAAGAACTTGACCTTACTCCGTCAGAGGTCGCGTATATGGGAGATGACTGGCTTGATCTCCGTCTCCTGACCAGGGTCGGTTTTTCAATTACAGTGGCTGACGGCGCCGATGAATTGAAACAGGTTGTCCATTATGTAACAAAAAGAGAGGGGGGCAGGGGAGCCGTGCGAGAGGTATGTGATCTCATAATCGATGCCAAAGAGATGCGTGAATCATTGTTGGCCGGGTATCTTGACAAATGACGTGGCGCAGGCATATACTCTGGTTTTTGCCGTTTCTTTTTCTGGTGACCGCGCCGTTATGGCAGGGGACGATTGCGAATTTTTTGAAACCCCGTGGAGAATTCGACCTGAAGGCTGACTCCGGCCCGGCTTCGCTCCGCTTGTTCACAATGGAGGAGGCCCATCTCTCACAGATCACAAAAGGTATAAAGGAGTGGGACATCAAAGCGGCAAAGGTCTATTCAGAAGGCGTTGATTCCGCTATCCGGATGGATGGGGTCGAGGCTGTATTCTATGACAGAGGAAGAGCGGACGCGAATATTTTAAGCGGCAAGGCCACGTACGACGAGAAGAAACAGATTCTGACCCTTATGGATGATGTCCATCTGGTCACCAGGGACGGACACGAACTGCGCACAGAGGCCCTGCGTTATCTTGTTAAGTTTCAGAAAATCAAGACAGCCGTAAGGGTGCGCTTGTTTGGGGAAAATGTCGAGATTCAGGGCAACAGCCTGTTTTATGATCTTAAAACAGGAGCCTTCAGGGTTGGTGGTCGTGTCTCCTGTGACTTTATCTAAGGGTTCGTTCGGAAATACATTTGAGGCGGAACTGTTTGCAGGTCTCGTATGTCCGAGCCGTGCAGAAGTCTTTTGGCCATTTCCCCGGCTTGAGCCCCCATTTTATAAAGATCAAAGGAGACAGACACGGTTGCCCCGTGTTTTAAATATTTATCCGCAAAGGTTAAAACCGGAATTTTTTCTTCAGCAGAGAGGAAATAGATGCTGCCGAATATATCCGGTGTAACCACGGTCATGTCGGGCAGCATCCAGAAGGCGTCAATACTATTGTTTCCCAGGAGGGTTATAATTGTTTTTGGAGCCTCGGTCGAGGAGCGGACCGGTTCGGCAACCAGGGTGATCCCCTGCAGGTCCGCGGCAGCCTTTACCCTGGTCACCAGTTCATTGACCATCCCTGGATCATAGACCAGACCTATCCGTTTTATATCGGGAAAGACGTCAAGCAGGACGTCGAGCTGTTTTTCCGGAGGGATAACCATGCCCACCCCTCTGATATTTGGCCCATACACTATCTGCGGACAGGTTGACCTTGCCAGAAGGTAAATAATGGGCGTGGAGCAAAGCTTATTGGCCCATGAAAGGGATTTGGGGCCGATGGTAAGAATCAGGTCCGGATCAAGAGATTTTATCTCAGCGGCAAATTCCGCTTCATTATGTGAATCCGAGAGAACAAAGAAGGTTATGGTGCCGGGGTATATGCTTTTAACGTCTTGCAGGGGAATAATGGAGGCGCAGATATCCAGAAACCCCTGCAGGGTATTATCGTAGGCCTTTGTCCTTGAGTCCTGGACAACCACAATCTCATAAGCGGCGTCGGCGGTCAGGACAAGGGACAGAAGAAAAAAGAGAGTCAGTAGTATATGGCGCATGACCGGTAAGATAAAAAAATATTAATTAGTGTTTGTCCGGGAATGTAAGATTTCCGGACGGAGGGATCAGGGATCGTGGGGCAGGGTAACGGATTGATTTTTTTGTTGTTTTTTTGCCCTAGTCCCTGATCCTTCAAAAGGGCCGTTTATAAACAGACACTAATTATAATTTCATGTTACCAGAAAAAAACGATAATGGATATAAGTACAAGTACTTACAAACAGGTAAGTACAAGTACTTACCTGTCGCGAAATATTTCTATGAATACAACTAGTTAAGGAAGCGTTTTTTTTGTATTAAGAGGGTGAATTTTTTTTGTCGAATTTGTGAAAAAAAATTGCCGTGCGGTAGAAAGCGCTTTTGGCGAAGTCGGTTAAAAGCTTATCTGGTAAGGGTTTTCGTGTTCCGTGGCAGGTTGCGGGTGATCGGTCAGATTTTTTCTCTCCTGCTGATATATTCAATTGAGATGCATGCCTGCTGGCCTAGATGTTCAAAATTTTCAAAACTGCTTATATCCAATGGCCGTTTGCTTGGCTGACGGTCCGCGTAGAAAATGCCGATAGGGTTGTTCCCGGCGACAATCGGGGTTATAAAGAATGAGTTGACATCCAGTAAGCTTCTCATTTTGTGAATGATTGGGCTTGAGTATTCACAGGATGACGCGTTTTTTATCCAGATTCCTTTCCTCCGTTCAAACAATGCATCGAAAAATGGATTGCTCTTATCCGTTTCAACAGGGAATACAAAATTGTCTCTCAGATATTCAATAGTGGTTCCAAGAACAAATTTAGCCTTGATTTGAGATTTGACCGTATACAAGGCAAAGAGAGCCCGGTCCATGCCTACCCCTCTATGGATTCCTTCCAGCAGGCCTCCAAGCACTAGATTAAAGTCGGGGTTGCTTTGCAGCATAGTTGAAATCTCCCTGAGAATTTTCAATAAAAGCATTGGGTTGGGCTCAGGAAATTTTGCGATTATTTCCTCTTCACGGGCCATTTCAGTTTTTTGCAATATTTCTTCGTGGCCAGGTATGTACTTTGCGATTTCAGGATTATATACGGCTGCAACCTCGGCCGCGAGTTTTGAATTTTTCTTGAGTATGGTATTGGCAGAGGGCAGGGATATGTTCATATAATTTGCTATTCTTCTGACGACAGGTTTGACTTCCTCCGTCTCCCAGCCATGTTCCGAAGTTTTTGCCAACTCTCTGCAAGAATTGATAATTTTTGCAGAGAGATTTTTTCCTCTTCTCCTTTTGGATATTTTTTCAAGTATGCCTTTGAGGCTCCACCTTTCGATCAAGATGGCAGTCAGGTCTCTAAAGCGAAACCCAAGGGCCTTTTTTTGGGCTTTTTCCGGCGTATTGTCTTTGTGTTGTAACGTTTCCTGTAGATTGTCGATTTCCTCCTGGTCAGCGAGAGACCAGAATGCCATTTCACCAAGATCATATAATAGGGTTGCAATAAAAATTTCCTCTGTTTGCGATTCTCCCATTTTTTCAGCCAGTTCGCGGGCCTGGACTGCTGAATGAACGGCCCGACTGATAAGTTGCCCAAGATGTTTTCTTTTCCCGTCGGCAATTAGTGAATCGATAATAGCCATTGATAGAGTCAGCTCTCTTATCTTTTCGAATCCCATACGGACTATAGCGCGACTGATGGTGCTTATTGATGTGTCAGTGGCTGTTCTATAAAAGGAACTGTTGGCAAATTTTAGAATTTTTGCGGAAAGGGCAGGGTCATGAAGGATTATAGTTGCCAGATCACTGGCTGACGTATCGCTTGCTGATGTCATATTAGAGATTGACGTGATCGATGTCTTGAAAATAGGCATTTCTTCTCTGTTGATACGCTCTTCCCATGCCTCAAGTGTTTTTAACATAGTGTGTGTCTCTCCCGCTTGCCTATCAATGGCCTGCTACTCTTTTAACCTGCCTGGGCATGAGCACTACTTTTTGGGTTTTTTTTGTCTCGAACAGAAGCAGCATGCCGGCACGGCAATACTCTCCGTCCTTCCATTGCCCCATTCTTTTTTCCCCATCCGGAAATGTAAGGGCTCCATGGCCATCAGGAGACCCGTTTTTCCATTCGCCTTTGTATTGCCAGTTGTTCCTCAGCCTGCCGGGGCCATTGGCGTTCAAGAAATCGGCCATTGACCGTTCATCCCTGTTTTTCTCACCTTGATATGTATAAGTTCCCTTGCCGTTTGGCAGGCCTTCATTCCATTCACCCACGTAGGTGCTGCCGTTTGGAAGTTCCATGACACCTTGGCCGTGAAAGCGGTCATTGAGGAATTCGCCGGCATATTTTATTCCTTGTCTCCATGTCAGGACCCCGTGACCCTCATACCGGCTGTTAACAAATGCGCCATCATATTTTGTACCGTCCGGAAATGTGAGAATCCCATGGCCGTCCGATATGCCGTTATTCCATTCACCAACATACTTTTCACCACCTGAATAGGTAATCGTTCCCTGGCCGTGGAAACTCCCGGCATAAAATTCGCCGACGTATTCAGACCCATCTGGCTGAGTCCAGATCCCGTTTCCTTGAGGCACACCGTTTTTCCATTGGCCCTTGTACTTTTCTCCGCCCGGCCAGATGCAGGTCCCTTCGGTAACACAGTCCCCTTCGACGCACTCACAGTCAAGTCCGTAAACGTTTAAACAAGGCAGACAGAAACAGATCGTTGCCATGATTGAGAAAAATTTGCTGGTCATGCTCCATTTGCTCCTGGTATTATTATTACACGGCCCAAACAAATAAAGTTGATGTTGTTAGCTGATCTATACCATTAAAGTAGGGAACCTTCCAATTATATGTTAAAGTGAATTTAATCGGTCATGTAACCATGATGGCGTCGCAAAAAGTTCGATCTACTGCGTTGTAGCAATTTTTCAGCCACTCGGCATACCACATGTATGGCCTCGCACCTGAAAAATCACTACGCCTTGCACCCCAAGTCCACTTCCTGCGGGGCGTATATCGAACTTGGAGTTTATGCCCCTTGTGGGTACTTAGCCATCCCAAGATTTTTTACGAGTCCATCAACCATAATCGTAAAAGTTTAAATCACCCGTGTATAACAATGAATATCCTTATGCATATCTGCTGCGGTCCGTGCGCACTATATCCCTTTACTGTGCTGCGATCGGACGGCCATGAAATTCGTGGATTCTTTTATAATCCCAACATCCATCCGTACAGGGAATTTAAAAAACGGCTGGCAGCGCTCAAGACGGTTGCCGGCAAAATGGGTCTTGAGATCGATTATGTGGAGGAGTATGGCCTTAAGGAGTATTTGCGCAAGGTGGTCTATAATGAAGAGCGCCGTTGCTCTATCTGCTACGAGATGCGTCTGCTTCCAACCGTAAGGCATGCAAAATCGATCGGGGCCGATGCCTTTACCACGACTTTATTGTACAGCAGATACCAGAATCACGACCTGATCCGGGCTGCTGCTGAACGGTTGGCGGATGAATATGATATCTCTTTTTATTATCAGGATTTCAGGGAAGGATGGCAGCAGGGCATTGACATGTCAATAAAAATGGATATATATCGCCAGCATTATTGCGGTTGTATATACAGTGAGCAGGAAAGATATGACAAAAGTAAGCGTTCACCAGCACCCCATTGCACGCGTTCAGGGCAAGTGACATAGGGTGGCTTATAGTCACCTGAATCACGTGTACCCCAGGGCACTTCCTCTGGGCGCACCTGGAGCACTGGTAAACGCTTACATTCCGGGGAAGGCCGTAAGTTCGTACCCCTGGTGAACGGTTATGACAAAAAGGCCGGGAAGAAAATATCGCCTTACCGCTTCATGGTGCCGGGCCTGAAATCAAATGAAGCAAACGATTTCAGGTCGGATAGGGATAGTTCGGGCAGCCATGATCGAAAGGTGCGTTTGGGAGGATTGCCCGACCGAAGCGCAGCCAGCAGTTTTTCTGCCTCAGGCACAATTGATACCTCGGGGAATTGGGTCAGGATATATTCAAGCCGCTCCATGGCCTGATCATATTCTCCGGTCTTAGTGTAAAAGGTGGCTACGTAGAATTCATGATTAGCGAGAAAATCATTGGCTGTCTTGATGCGCTTTTCGGCCTCCACAAAGTAAGAGGACCCCGGGAAGGTTTGATTCAGTCGTGAAAACGCCGTGATCGCATCGGTTGCCGTTTTTGTGTCCCTGTCTATCGTATCGATCTGCCGGTAGTGGCACATGCCGATCTGGAAAAGGACGTAAGGGATCGCCTCGTTGGTTGGATGGTTTTTTTCAAATTCATCGTACAGAAGAAGGGCCTCGTCGTAATCTTTTTCATAGTACTTGCAGTCAGCGGATTTGAGTTCCGCAAGTAAGCTGAAACGGCTGAACGGATAGCGGTCCTTTAATTTTTCAAAGGTCGCCAGAGCTGAATAATACTCCCCATGATTGAGGTCGTTAAGACCATCCATGGCAAGACTTTCCGCAGTCTCCGGACGGGCCGCATTTTCGTACGGCCATACAATCCGGGCGAGTTGATCAAGTGCTGCGCATCCTGAAAGCCCTGCCAACATCACCCCTGAGAACAATATTATTAAAGAATTGCCGGCGATCGCCCGGATCCTGCTGATATTTCGGTTCATTATTTTGTTATCTTAAGTCTCTGATTATAAATATTTGGCCAATCCTTTCCCTGATAAAATTAATTGTAGGGGCGGGTTCCAAACCCGCCCTTTTTCGGGGCTAGCGAAGCGTAACCCGACAAAAAACAGGTTGATAGCGTCGGGTTACGGCCTATCGGCCTAACCCCATCTACATAAGGCGTTGTTTTTATGTACATGGGGTGGTCTGACATCGGAGGGTTGATACATGTGCTGATCCGATTGTCACCATTGGCATACGCCGGGAATCAGCGTTTATAACACTTTTTGAATCATGTCAACAATCTGGGGCTTCCCGACTGCGCCTGTAATCTGATCAACAACCTTGCCGTCCTTGAACACGATCAGGGTTGGGATTGCCCTGATGCCGAATCTGCCCGGGGTCGCGGGATTTTGATCAACATTCATTTTAAATACATTAATCTTGCCGTCAAAATCTGCGGCCAGTTCTTCCACCACAGGTCCAATAGCCTTGCACGGGCCGCACCACGGCGCCCAAAAATCAACCATTGCAGGCAGGTCGGATTTTAATATTTGTTCATCAAATTTGGAGTCCGTCGCTTCTTGAATTGTGCTGTCAGCCATGTCTTTTCTCCTCTCCATGCAAAATTTTCAAATCTAAAAAAAATACTTCCCGGCCGTGATGTCGGCACGGGAAGAGGTATATCGAATATTAACTCGTGTCCATCCAGAAATGTCACATTTCTGGACAGAGGGGTCGGGGGTTAGAGGTCGGGGACCAGAATAACAGATTGATTTTTCAGTTGTTTTTTGCTGATCCCTGACCCATAAATCCCAAAAAGGCCATTTCCGGACAGACACTAACTAACTGACGTCATATTACCTACTGTATCTTTTCCTGACAAGAAAATTTTACATGGCAGAAGTCTGATCGCAAAATGGTTGCCTCGACATGACCAATTTCCCCTGAACTATCATTTTGACATGACCGGATGTGTCGTGCTATATTGGTCCACTTGTTCGTATGAGTTCTGGCAGTAGTATATGACATTTGATTTTGTCAATGTCATTGGTTCCGGGTTCAAAGGTTCAAAGGTTCAAGGTTTATTTGATCGGAATTTTCCCTTATTCAACCCTGAACCCTTGAACGTGGAACCTTGAACCGCAATTAACGGATTTTAATATTCAGGCAAGCACAAAAAACAATAGCCCATCCATATCAAAAACATAAAATACTCCCATTAAGGAGGTTCAATGAATACTGAAAAATCCCGTATCCTGTTTGAAAAGGCTCAGGGTTACATCCCCGGTGGAGTAAACAGCCCGGTGCGCGCCTGCAAGTCCGTGGGCTGCAATCCACTTTTTATTGATCGAGCCTCCGGTTCAAAGATATTCGACGTAGACGGCAACACATTTATTGATTTTGTCTGCTCCTGGGGTCCGATGATCCTGGGGCATGATCATCCCGTGGTTCGGGAGGCGGTTGCCGAGGCGCTCGGCAAGGGGACAAGTTATGGCGCCCCTACCCCCTCGGAGGTGGAATTGGCTGAACTTGTCACGGAAGCCGTGCCGTCGGTGGAGCGGGTCAGGTTTGTTAATTCCGGAACCGAGGCCACAATGAGCGCAATTCGGCTTGCCCGCGGATATACCGGAAAAAATGTTGTGGTCAAATTTAACGGATGCTATCACGGACATGCGGACTCTTTTCTCGTCAAGGCCGGATCAGGGGTCATAACCCTTGGAATACCCGGCAGCCCTGGTGTGCCCGAGGATATTGTCAAGAATACGATTTCCATTCCGTACAATGATCCGAAAATTCTTGAAAAGACGCTTCGTGATGAGTCTCTGAGCATCGCCTGTGTGATAATTGAACCAGTCGCAGGCAACATGGGCGTAGTGGTTCCTGATATCAATTTTTTAAAAAAATTAAAGGAATTAACAGAGGAACTCAAGATAGTGCTTATCTTCGACGAGGTGATTACCGGCTTTCGTCTAAGTTTTGGAGGCGCGCAGGGCAGATTCGGAATTAATCCGGACCTGACATGTCTCGGCAAGATAATCGGTGGTGGGCTCCCTGTTGGAGCTTATGGGGGTAAAAAGGAGATTATGGACATGATTGCCCCGGGCGGCCCGGTCTATCAGGCGGGGACGCTGTCCGGCAATCCTCTGGCAATGGCTGCCGGTATTGCAACGTTAAAGCTGTTAAAGGAGCCTGGTTTCTATGACCGACTCGAAAAAAAGGCCGACTCGTTTGCGGCTGAACTGGAAGGAGTGGCGAAAAAATTCTCCTTGAATACGACAATGAACAGGATCGGTTCAATGATGACCACCTTTTTCACAGGGGAGGAGGTGACTGATTTTGCATCGGCCATGAAGGCGGACACGGGGAAATATAGCCGCTATTATAGGGGAATGCGGGCTCAAGGCGTATATCTGGCTCCCTCGCAGTTTGAGGCGTCATTTGTCTCCGCAGCGCACACTTCTGAGGATCTTGAAAAGGCGATTGAGAGCGCTGAAAAAGTTCTTGCAAAATTGTAAGCGTTTATGTGCCGAGTCGCCCCTGTGACCGGTCGTAGAAAAGTGGTGTAACTTTAAAAAACCATTGACTTTAAAATGCTGCCATGATAATTAATGCCCGTTGAACTTTCCAGCGCGAGTTGTTTTCATAGGCATAGGCAAATCGATAAGGTCTGGAGGGAGCATATGTCCAACATGCGTGGCGACTTGATGCGGGTAATGGCCGACGCCAGTACGATCGGCATAACAATGGCCGCCTGCATATTCATCGGTGTTGGGGTTGGTTATTATCTGGACAACAAGGTATTTCATGGAAGCACGTCTCCGTGGCTTCTGCTTATTTTTACCGGATACGGAATCATAGCAGCTTTTCTCAGTCTGTTTAGGCTGGTCAAGAAAAAGGAGATGCAGAATCAACCGCCAAAAGACGACTGAGATCTCGATAAGTAAAATTCAGAGGTTTAATTGGATATTATTGTTGATCCTGACAGTGGCAGGATGGGTAACATTTTCCGCCCTGATTGCCAAATCGATCTTTATTGGCGGTCTGGTTTCCAATATCTGTTTCGGGTGGCTTAAAAGGGATCTTACAGGACTTCTGAATGGATCGGCAAGTCCTTCAAAAATTAAGTTTATTTTTAGGTATTATCTGCGCCTTGCAGTAGTGGTAATGGTTCTTTATTGCCTTATCAAACTGCAGATGGTTCACACGGTCGGGCTTGTGCTCGGTTTGTCCACCGTGATAATAGGTATCAGCATCACCGCGATCGCGGAGGCAAAAAAGACCGGGCTAATGTTAACGTGAAGGAGGCCATTAACGTACCATGGAACATCCAATACTATTCATCACGGTAATTTTGGAGCAACTTGGGTGGATCAGCCATTCAATGGACGGCATTGGTAAAGCCGATCTCCTGAGACTGTCGCAACCCCATATCACCTATGCATGGTTTGTGATGGCATTTCTTATGATCATGCCGAAACTGACCATGGGTAAAATTGAGATGATTCCCGGCAAAGGCCAGAATTTCTGGGAAGCCCTGATTGGCGGCATGGAATCGTTCATGGCCGAGACCATGGGTAAGGATGGCGCAAAAATGATGTTTCCCATGCTGGCGACATTCGGACTATTCATCCTTGTCAGCAATCTGGTCGGCCTCATGCCCTTATTTATGTCTCCAACCTCCAACATTAACGTTACACTCGCCTGCACGATAATTGTTGTGACCACAACACATATACTCGGGCTTAAATTTCATGGTGTTGGTTACATCAAACATTTTCTCGGGCCTATCCCATGGCTTATCCCGTTGATGTTGCCCATTGAAATTATCAGTCATGCCGCAAGGCTTCTTTCGCTCTCCTTGCGTCTCTTTGGTAATATCATGGCAAAAGAGACACTTTTGGGCATTCTTTTTCTGCTTGCCGGCGCTTACTTTGCACCGTTGCCGATTCTGTGTCTCGGCATCCTGGTATCGGTTGTTCAGGCCCTGGTTTTTGTACTGCTTTCCATGCTTTACTTTGCAGGCGCCATGGAACATGCTCACTGAAATAGTGGGCCGCATCCATTGAAAAAAATAAATGGTTAAACCATTAAAGTTATAAGAAGAAGGCCAAACATTAAACCTTAAGAAGGAGGAAAACTCATGAAGAAACTGACCGTAAGATCAATTTTATCAGTACTGATGCTACTGGGCTTTGCAACACTCGCATGCGCCGCTGAAGGTGCTGGCGTCAGTGTAAAAGACCAAGCGCTCTATTTTATTGCAGCTGCTTTGGCAGTTGGTATCCCCGGAGCTGGTTGCGGTATCGGTATGGGTACCGCTATCAACGCCGCATGCTCCGGCATTGCCCGTAATCCTGAGGCAGGTGGTAAAATTCAGGTCAACATGATCATCGGTCTGGCTCTGATCGAGTCACTGACGATTTACGGCTTGGTTATCGCCCTGATCCTGCTGTTCATGTAAGATTTATAAGATTACGATCCAGCAGCAAGATCACCAAGTGATGTTAAAGAGGCCGCAGAAATTCTGCGGCCTCTTTTTTTTGGGGGCTAAATGTTGACACCTTATTGGTTATCTAATGTCCGATGTTTTGATCAAACCGCGACGCGAAAAGGGAGAGCCTTTCCTGAAGGGGACGGGCCTGCTGATTATAAATCCATCGGAAGTCACATCTGCCGTCAATCTGACACGGACTGAAAGCCGAAAACAGTATTTTCTCTACAACAGCCGTCTATTTCAAATCCTGCCCGCACAAGCCCGAAACCCCTTTTTTTTAGCCGGTCCCATGGTTGGTTCGCCAATGGCGGTGATGACCATGGAAAAACTTGTTGCTCTTGGGGCGCAACTCTTTATAATTTTCGGATGGTGCGGCTCTTTAGACCCGTCGCTTCGAGTTGGTGACATTCTGCTCCCGACTTGGGCAATCAGTGAAGAAGGCACATCTGTTCACTATCCGGCAAAAAAGCGATCGACTTCATCCGACAGGATACGCGGCCTCCTTAATTCTCATTTTAATAAATGCGGCATCAAAACAGTTGAGGGACCTGTCTGGACCACTGACGCCCCGTACCGGGAGACCAGGGACAAGGTGCTGGCTTACGGAAGTGAGGGGATCATGGGAGTGGACATGGAATTTTCCGCAATGAGCGCACTGGCCGCATTTCGGGAGGTTGAAATGGCGGCTGTATTTCTGGTTTCAGACGAACTGTGGCGCAAAGAGTGGAGTGCCGGCTTTCGAGACAAAACATTCAAGAAAAAGAGTAAAACAATTCTTCAGATTCTTATCAGGTGTTGCCGGGATATCCTGTAATAGGAACCTTGATCCAATCAAGATGAACAAAAAAATTTTTATACAGAGTCTTGGATGTCCCAAAAACCTCGTGGATTCCGAGGTCATGCTCGGTCTGCTTAAACAGGCTGGCTATAGGGTTTCAGATACACCGGAAGAGGCGAATATCCTGCTTGTCAATACCTGCGGTTTTATCCAACCGGCAGTGGAGGAATCTATTGATGAAATTTTGGAATTTGCCCGGCTCAAGAGGAAAGAACCTGATAAAAAACTCGTTGTCACCGGTTGCCTGGTGCAGAGATACAGGGAGGGGTTAAAAGAGCAACTTCCGGAGGTAAATCTGTTTGTCGGCACTGATGAATTTCATAATATTGTAGCACACCTGAAGCAGTGCGAAAGCGGGGAGTCGCGGATGCTGAAGATTTCCGGGCAGAGATTTCTCCTTAACAGTTCCTTTCCAAGGCTTCTCTCAACGCCGTCGCATCGGGCATATATGAAGATAACCGAGGGCTGTTCCAACAGATGCGCATATTGTCTTATTCCGGCAATTCGTGGCCCTATGAGAAGCAGGAGACCCTCGGACCTGATTCTTGAGGCAAAGCGGTTGGCGGATAATGGTGTAAAAGAGTTGACCCTTATTGCCCAGGATCTAACCGCCTACGGAAGAGACATGAATGTAGGCGTAAATCTTGAAAGCCTTTTAGGTGAATTACTTTCGAATTGTGCAATTCCATGGATCAGACTCCTTTATCTCCATCCGGCGCGTTTGGATGTAAGTTTGCTGGAACTTATGGCCTCATCGGATCGTCTGATGCCTTACCTTGATGTTCCATTGCAGCATGTGAGCAGCCGTATTCTAAAGACCATGAACCGAGGGTATGATCGGGGATACGCGGAAATGCTCATACGGAATATCCGCAAGATTCTGCCGGGTGCTGCCATAAGGACAACTTTTCTTGTCGGATTTCCAGGTGAGACCAAAGACGATGCTGCCCAGATAGAGGAATTCATTCGAACGTACAAGCTGGAACATGTGGGTATTTTTACCTATTCAAATGAGGAGGGCTGTCCAGCGGTGAATTTTTCTGATCAGTGTACGGAAGATGAAAAAAATGAAAGGCGTAATCGCCTCATGGAAATCCAGGCGGAAATCTCACTTGAAAATAACAGGCGAATGGTAGGGAAGGTGGAACAGGTTCTGGTGGAGGGGGTCAGCAGAGAGACCGATCTTCTTCTTGAAGGGCGCACACGGTATCAGGCGCCGGACATTGATGGATGCGTATATATTTCCGCCGGGCACTGCAACGCTGGTGATATTGTAGAAGTATGCATAACCGAAGCGCACCCTTATGATCTGGTCGGTGAAATATTATGAACAGTTACAGTTCGGTGGTTTTAGCTATATTTCGGCATCACGCTGAATAGTTACTGAGCGGCTTTTATAATGGCCGATTCGCGTTGACTATTTGTTGACCAGCTCTCGCAGCTGTTTCCCAACCTTGAAAAACGGCAGTTTTTTTGGCGGCACTTTGATTTTTTCACCGGTCTTGGGGTTTCTGCCGTCATAAGCACTGTATTCTTTGACTACAAAACTGCCGAATCCACGAATTTCAATATTGTCACCTGCGGACAGGGCATTGCTCATGGTTTCCAGTATGGTGTTCGTTATATTACTCGCTTCTCGTAACGGCATATTGATCTCACGGGCAAGAGCCTCTATTAATTCGGACTTATTCATCCCTTTCTCCTGAACTGGTTGTCAAAAAATTCGGGTGAAGAAATGGCCCCGTATGGGTGCCGTCTGCTCCTGTCACCAAAAAATACCATTAAATACATATACATAAATTATTTTAAACCAGCAGCTTATAAATTGTAAAGAAATATTTTTTTTTGGATCAATTTTTAGGCTTGGAATATCTATCCGAATATATTTGTTTTTTAGTAAACGTTCACCAGCACCCCATCTGCACGCGCTTAGGGCAACCGGTATAGGTAAGCTATAACCGGTCGCCCTGATTACGCACCCCAGCATTTCCTTCGGGCGCACATAAGCCTGGGGCACTGGTAAACGCTTACATGCCGGGGGGGCCGTAAGTTCGTACCCATGGTGAACGGTTACGTTTTTTACAGTGAGTTCCGTTAAGGGCTCGTTCAAAAATAACTTCACATTTTGATGCGCCGATTCATCCCGCATGGTTGCGTTGCTCGTCGGTTAAATAGCCCTGCTATTC
>DAOVYS010000219.1 GCA_030635485.1 Pseudomonadota bacterium
CAATGTCATTAACTTAAGAATTTATTGCTCCCGTGTAGGTTGGGTTGAGCTTGCGAAACCCAACATTCTGCCTTGATTTTGTTGGGTTTCGCAAGCTCAACCCAACCTACAAATTGATGGTCAAACCCCTTAAGTTAATGACATTGATTTACACTTATCATACATCAATCCGCCTCTTCAGCCTGAGACGAGTCCTCTTTAAGTCTCCGGTTCAATATCAAAATACCTGCTCAATACCGTCTTTGCGATTGGGCCGGCCGTGGAACCACCGTGCCCGCCATGTTCTACAACAACAGCCACCGCTATTTCCGGATCCTCGGCAGGTGCAAAGCAGACAAACCAGGCATGGTCTCTGTACTTATAAGGAATCTCATCTTCCTCTATGTCCCTGAACTGAGAAAGACGGACGACCTGAGCAGTACCTGTCTTACCAGCCACGGTCACCTCTTTAAGCCTGGCTGCCGCACCTGTTCCCCGTTTTTCATTAACCGCCCCAACAAGGGCTGAACGGACCAGCTGCAGAATCTCAGGTGTGGCATGAACCCTGCAATCGATAACCGGAGCAAATTGACTGATTATCCGTCCGTCAGGATCCTTTAGCATTTCAACTAACTGCGGCCTGTAAATAATGCCCCCATTGGCAAGGCCCGCAATCATCCGGCATGCCTGGATAGGCGTTACGAGATTAAATCCCTGGCCAATGGATATCGAAAGCGTTTCCCCCTCATGCCAGCGTTCTCTATATTTACGCATTTTCCAGTCAGAGGTCGGGATAAGGCCTGGCTTCTCATGTTCCATTTCAATGCCGGTTTTTTTCCCAAGTCCGAAACTGTTTGCATAATATGCCAGCTTATCCACGCCCACCCTCTGACCGGCATGGTACATGTAGACATCACACGACTGTTTCAAGGCCTGATAGATGTCAACGGCCCCATGTCCCGCAGCCCGCCAGCACCCATACCTTCTATTTTTAAACCGCAAAAAACCGTTGCAGTAAAACGTTGTCTGAGGCGTAGCCACGCCTTCCGAAAGCGCGGCAACGGCAGTTACTATCTTGTGAATGGACCCTGGTGGATACCGGCCTTGAATACTCTTATTGATCAGGGGATGCATCGGGTCATTGAGCAGGCTATTCCATGCCTTATGGGAAATACCTCCGATAAACTCCTTTAGTTTGAGAGGCGGCGAACTGGCAAGCACAAGGACACGACCGGTTTTCACATCCATGGCCACAACAGCACCCGCTTTTCCTTCCATCGCCTGTTCGGCTACAGACTGCAGGTCAATATCAAGAGTCAGATAAATGTCATTGCCAGGCAGCGATTCCTCGACCCCCAGTTGCTGCTGCTCAAATCCATTGGCATCCACCTCTAAAAAACGCCGCCCTTTTTCACCGCTAAGGTAAGATTCATAGAGCTTTTCTATGCCTGTCTTTCCTATCTGATCTCCTCCTTCATAGAGACCTCCCGGGCTGTCAGTCAGTTCATTCCGGCTTATCTGGCCAAGATATCCTATAAGGTGAGATGCCAGATCCCCGAACAGGTAATCCCGTCTGGGTATTACTTCAACACGAACACCTGGAAGTTCCAACCGGTGATTTTCGATATAGACCAGTTTTTCCCAGTCAATATCTTCTTTCAGGCAGATAGGCACGTAGCGCGGACCGTCCGCGGCAATGCGTATCCGATCCAGAAAAACGGAGATGTCTTCTTTGAAAATTTTTGCAAGCCGCTTAATGACCACATCCGGATCCGGCGCATCCTCACGGATCCAGACGATATTGAAGCAGGGTCTGTTTGTAACTATCACCCGGCCCTGACGGTCCAGGATATTTCCTCGCGGAGCGGCGATCTTCTGCATCCGGATACGGTTGTTCTCGGAAAGTCTGGAATACTCCTCCCCGCGGTGAATCTGAAGATACCACAGCCTGGCCACAAGAATGGCAATAAAAACTATAAATACAAGAGTGAAAAAATCGATGCGCTTCTTGAGCATATTAAGCTCTTCTTTGTCGATCTTTTCAATATTGCTGATGATACGACGCATAATGGGGACGTGGTTGCAGATTGCAAGTTGCGGGTTGCGGGTTCGTGATCCTCTTACTGATCACAGGGGGGGGCAAAATAACCAAACAACGGCTATCCCCTTATACCTGTGGCGTTTACAGGTGCTGCGCTAAACGCCTAAAATTCTCCGTTTCACTTTTGGCGAATCCTTCAAAATTCGCGTCTCTTGAACCTGTTTCCATTCCCGGAATGTAAAAATGATGGTTTAATCCATTGCCGTGTGGATAAAAACAGAAAAAAATCAAATATGAGAAAAAAAGGCGTTGAAAGCATCGCCAGCATTATCATTTGGACCAGCATGTTGCGCCATGACCAGTCAATGTAACAATCCGGGACAAGCAATGCAGACGAGCAGTATATAGCACTGCTTGCCAAAAGATAACTGATTGCCACAACCGGTATCTGCTGAACGGATTCATAGATGACCAGGTGTCTTGAAATTCCTTTAAGGGAGAAGAAGAGCAAGAGGTAAACAATAGGATAAAACCCAAGGTATATACCGGCAAAAATGTCCATGCCGAGCCCGTAAAGAAGGACAAGGCCGGCGCCCCTGAACAGGTCCATCCTGGCAGCAACAAATATGACCAGAATAAACAGAGGATCAGGCTTTCCCGCCCATTCCGGCAAAAGATGAAACACCGTGGTCTGCAAAGTAAGCAAGACCCCGCCCAACATAAGAAAACAGAAAAAAACCATGTGGTAAAATCTCTAGTAGTCTATGACATTTGATTTTATCAATGTCATTGGTTCCGGGTTCAAGGTTCAAAGGTTCAAGGTTTATTTGATCGGAATTTTTCCTTATTAAACCCTAAACCCTGAACCCTGAACGTGGAACCTTGAACCGCAATCAACGGATCTTATTGGGATCTTAAATACTCAAGGCAACCACAAAAACAATTGTCGCAGAACACTAAAACTCACTCAGCAAGAGAGTCCTTTTTCAGAATGATGACAAGATATTCAAGCTTGAAAAAATCAACCGACGGTTCAACAAATACCTTCTGAAACATGCCTCTTCTGTCCTTGACTGTCTTTGTCACTGTTCCAACCTGCAGTCCTTTAGGGAAGACACCCCCCAGACCTGATGTGACAATCTGATCCCCCTTGTGCACCTCACTGTTTTTCAAGACATAGTGCATCCTGTAACCTTCTCTCCCAGCCCCTTTAATAATTCCCTGGACCCTGCTCTTCTGAACCAGGACGTCGATGGCGCTGTTGGGATCATTTGTCAGAAGTATCTTGGAATAATGCGGAGAGGTATTCATTACCTGACCAGTGACACCGGCATCCGTTACGACAGGCATCCCCTTTTCCACTCCCGAACTGGTTCCCCGGTTAATAACAACCGTTCTAAACCACAGAGAAGGATCACGGCCCACGATCTGCGCGGTCAGGGTTGGAGAAGGAAGAGATTCCGAGAGTTTCAAGAGCTTGTTTAAGCGTACATTGGTGACCGCAGCCTCCCGATACTCATTGCTTAAAGCCTTGTACTTGAGCAGTTCATCGCGAAGTTTTTTATTCTCATCACGTACGTTCCACAAGACAACATAACCATCCCACAGAGAGCGGCAATAACCGGTCACCTTTGAAACCCCATACTGGGCTGTGGCAATCATCTCAAAGACAAACTTTCGTGGAGCATTGAATTCTTTAGACCCAACAGTGGAAAGAATCAAAATGAAACCCAAGGGCAAAAGAAGGCCAAGAATCAGGTAGGATTTAAACTGTTGTAGTCGCCTATCTTTTTTTCTCATTTCAGCTGAAACCGCATTAACGCATTAAAAGGCGCATACTAAAACTGATCGTAATAGTTCACCAGAGGTATAAGTGTGAAACTCCCCGGGATGTAAGAGTTCACCAATGGTGCAGATGCACCCCCCGCAAGAGGCTGTCCGAGAATGGACTTTTTCCCCAACTCTTCGTTATTTCCAAAAAATAATGCTCGTAATATCACACATATGACTGCGTTTATTTTTTGAAAATACCTCGATTTGAAAAAAAATTGCTATTCTAGGACAACCTCCTAGAGGGTATAAATGTGTGATCGTGGCGCAACACGCCGGACAAAAAAGGGGAACAACCCGCAGGTATGCGGAAAAATTACACAGGGAGACAGTCACCCCCAAAAAAGGTCAGGTAATCATAACCTCTTTCAGCACGTCGATATTTTCAAGGGCCTGTCCGGATCCGAGAACCACTGAGGAGAGGGGATCTTCCGCAATAATGATGGGTAGGCCGGTTTCCTCCTTGAGACGCTTATCCAGATTTTTCAAAAGCGCACCGCCGCCGGTGAGGACAATACCCTGATCAACAATGTCCGCGGACAGCTCAGGAGGGGTCAGTTCCAGGGCCATCTTAACTGTTTCAATTATTGCATCAACCTGCTCGGCAATGGCGGTCATAATTTCACCGGAGTTTATGCTCAAAGTCTTAGGCACACCCGTAATAAGGTCTCTACCCTTAATATCCATGGTCATCAGAGGCGGCTCCGGCAGGACGTCCGCAATGGTGGTCTTGATCACCTCTGCGGAATGTTCACCGATCGCAAGATTGTGTTTCCTTTTAATGTGCTGAAGTATGGCATCATCCATTTTGTCTCCGGCCACACGGACGGAATTCGAATAGACAATCCCGGCAAGCGAGATCACCGCCACTTCAGTTGTGCCGCCGCCGATATCGACAACCATGTTAGCCGTTGGTTCGGTTATAGGCAGGCCAGCCCCAATGGCCGCGGCCATGGGTTCTTCA
>DAOVYS010000170.1 GCA_030635485.1 Pseudomonadota bacterium
GGGCAACACGGCCAACATGGGTTCCATTCAGATGAAGAACGCCAATGTAAAGGGCGTTGTGGTCAACAAGTCTAATGTCCAGGGTGCCTCAAACGTGGCAGTAGGCGTGGGCAACACGGCCAACATGGGTTCCATTCAGATGAAGAACGCCAATGTAAAAGGCGTTGTGGTCAACAAGTCCAATGTCCAGGGTGCATCAAACGTGGCAGTAGGCGTGGGCAACACGGCCAACATGGGTTCCATTCAGTTAAAGAACGCCAATGTAAAGGGCGTTGTGGTTAACAAGTCTAATGTCCAGGGTGCGTCGAACGTGGCTGTCGGCGTGGGCAACAAGGCAAACATGGGTTCTATTGTTGTTGAATAGCCCTCTCGTATTCAGTTCCCGGAGCCATACTGAGCGTACGGCTCCGGGAACTAATCCGTAATGATTTACGGCAATTTACACCTTTAAAATTCCGTGACAGGGAGTATGGATCATGAACACCAAAGGACTATTTCCGGCACTGGCGGTTTGTCTGACAATCGTTTCCTTTTTCCCGGCAAACTGCTTGGCAGGGGATCTGGATGACGGCATATCCAAATTCACGGATGAAAGCATTTCAAAGGATGACGACCTGGGGAATCCGGAGAAAAACATCAAGTTCATTGTCATGAAGGCCAAAAGCCAGGCCGCCATGGGCGCGAAAAAGGGAGATGATGCAACAAAAGGAGCGACCGGGAGCGGCAACATGAACAGCGGGATATTGGGCCCAGGCAGTAACATAAGAGGCGACATCATCATTATTGACGAGAGTAGAGGTGACAAGACCCAGGTTGTGCAATAGGAAGTACGGAAAATGAAAAAAACGATCTTAACAATTTCTGCTTTAATTGTTGCAGCCGGCATCCTCGTGGCAGCTCCCTCGGCTATGGGAGGCAACAAAGAAATGGTAGAAAAAAGAGTGCGTGAAATGGACCTGATAAACCGGGATGTTGTATACAGGATTTCAGATCTCCCGTCAGACGGGCGCGTTCATGTCAAGGCAAAGATCACCTATCCGGACGGAAAAAAACAGATCACCATTCTAAAAAAGGAGATCATACCGATTCAGGCAGCCAGTCCGATTACAACTAGATCAACAACCAGTGATGAACATAGAGAAATTTTCCCAACCCGTGCAAGCGAACCATCCAAAACCAAGGAAGAAAAAATCGACTTCAACAACAATAAACAACAAATTTCAACCGACCGATGGTAGTGTGGTGGTTACGAAAAAATGAATATAGAGGGAATAACAATGAAAACCAAGACAATCGCTTTACTCATACCGGCCATCTGCCTGTTCTTCATGGTTTCCAATGGTTGGGCGGGAAACAAAAAAATCATGACCACCAGAGCTGCCAAGGTTCTTGCAGAGCGTGCTATTGTCGAATCTATCTATGGTCTTAAGGTGAGGTCTACCGAACAGGTGGTGGACATGGTTGCAGCCAATTTTTCCGGTAAAACCGAATCAAAAACAGCCGCGACCATAAAAGGGATCAAGATCGAAGAGGTCACGTATGATTCTGCAAAGGATATTGCAAAGGCAACAGCATCTATTATCCTGGATACATTTACAAATATTGACGGCCAGGAAATGAATCTCAAAGGATAGCTATTCCGCCGGGTTGCCTTTGCAACCTCTACACCGTCACAGGCCGGACCTGTTCAGGCGCTGAGGGCAGCTGAGCTGGATGCGTACAAACAGCTGGCCAAACTGATTGTCGGGTTCACCCTGGAGAGCGAAACTACCGTGGAAAATTACATTCTGACCTCGGATATTGTGAAGTCAAAAGTACTTGCAACCATGTATCTTGCCGAAGTATCGGAATATGGCTGGGACAGCGAAGGCGACGCTTTTGTCAAAATGATCCTGAACGTCAAGGAAGTTGGCGCCATCATAGGGCTGGATGTGGTTGGGCAGGAAGAGATTATCGAGGTCGAAGGCCAGGGCGCTCAGATGGATGATTTTGAGCAGGCCCGATAGAGCAGTTACTACAAATAAACAAGGTGTCAAAAAAATGAACGCGAAAAAAATAAGAGCGGGAAAGATAAAATATTTCCTTCTGGGAATAGTTGCCATGCTCGGCCTTTTACTGCTGACCGGCGCCTCTCTGGAAAACGGCGTTCCCACACTCGGTTTCGGCAGGTATCAGATTTCCTCCTGGGGGACGAGTCTGGGCAATAAAAGCGGCGCCATTGGAGTCTTTATTGTTGACACGGTTTCCGGAGAGACAAAAACGGTTTACACAAGAATTTACGGTTCACCGGGCAAAGGCACGGCAGTTAAGAATGACCTGAAAAAACCTTTCATCAGCATTCAGTGATATCATCTCCCCCTGTTTTGCCACTTGCATCAAAGGTAACAATCTCAAAAAAAAGAGCGGACTCGTAATTCCAGCTTATTGCTGTTCATTTTCTCTCCATATTCGGTGAATATTCCGCCATTAAGATATGAAAAACGCAAGCGTAATTCCCAATTCGTAAATCCTGTATAGACAATCTCCGGGCTTATGGAGTAACTATTGTCCTCAAGGTTGACTATTGTGGTAAGACCAGGTGAAAAGTAAAGAATATCAAATGGTTCCTTCTGAATAAATCTTGCATATAAATAATTGCGTCCAGGTTGCGGCTTAGCATAACCTTTCTGACTCATGTCTCTTGCCCTTTCAAGAAGCACATCACTGCCCGAGGCGAGAAACCGGCTTTCACCATCTTCAACAAGTTGAAAAAAACGCGCCATCTCCTCTTCAGTGTATCCGGCATCATTGTGATAATATTCAATAATACTGGTTATATCATTTTCCGACAAATAACGAAGACCAACAAGATAGGAGAACGCCTCGGTTTTCCGGATCAGGGAAGAGCCGTCATCCTGAAGGATTACACTCTTTTGGCTGGGAACATAGGCGAGTTCTCCATGAATTTCAAAATTTGATGCCAGGTTTCCGGAAAAATCGAGTCCATAACGGGTCGAACGGCTGTTACCCGTGTACCACGTCAAATCAATGTCCGTATCCCTGTACAGAAAATAAAGCTTGGCTGCCAGATTTACATTGTCCAACTCTCCAAAATCTTCATTAACATCCCGCCATACCGGCAGAATCACCGTGGTAAAAGCCGCGGTCCGCAACGGCCCTGAAAAGCTTTTTATAAGATCTATTTCAGCTGTTATGTAACCCTCCAGCGACTCTTCCGGATTGTTAGGGTCTTTGGCACGGTTGACAAATCCGACCGGATTCCATGCATACCCCTTGCCCCACCTGTACATTTTTTTACCCACGCCCGCAGTAAAAACAGGCGCCGGCTTGATGCTGACATAGGCCTCGTAAATATCCGCCATGTCGGACCAGCCAAGATCATCCTGCTGAGCAGAGGCATTGAACAGCCAATTAAAGCTGATTATACCTTTGGCGTAATGACCGTCAATCTGCAGACCGCCGGTAAAACGGTCCAGTGTCGATATGGAATCCTCAAAAAGGTTAAGCCGGGCAAAAGCAGAACCCTGGTTGATATCCATATGCTCCCACTTCAGTTCCGCATAACCTCCCCACTCAAGAGGCTTTTTCTCAAACTCATCGAGATCGAAACTAAATTCTTCATCCGCGTAAAGAAAAGAAGGGGAAATTATCAACAGGCAGAACAGAAGCGGGACGAGATATAGAGTAGAATAGCGGCAACTTATCAGGGGGGCGAGACAATCGGACAACGGCTTTTACTCCTTAACCTATCGTAACTCATCCACCTTGGACAGATAGTTGAGACTGAAGACCTCATCCGCCAATTCTTTTTTATTGACTTTGGCAAATATCATCACGGACCGGTATCCCTTATAAAGAGGACTGTCTGTTTCAAGCATTGAAGGTCTGACAATACCGTTGCCGAAATCTTTTATTTTCGTGTAACGAAGGGTTTTGATCAGCATACCACTGATTGCATAACATTCAATGGTAGTCGGCAAAAGCGTCTCTTTATCCACCTGCATCTTTAAACGGTCATAGGCTACCGATGATGTCTTGGCCTTTAAGTCAAACAGGTAGATATCACCCCTGTCGCTGACCTGTTCAACATTATATTCCACACTGTAGTCCAGACGCAGGATATCGGAGTTGTTGAATACTCCGCCCACAACCGACTGCAGACTGGTGATCCGTAATGGTTTACCCACATTGGGGATGTAGAGCCACATGTTATCACCGAGACGGAGGGTGGAACGCCCCTTTTCACTTGCCGGAGAAAGAAAGAGGGCCACCATTTTATCCTGCCCCTTCTTGACCGTATACAGGACAAATTCCTTTTTAGAGCCATCTGGCTCTATGTTGATCAGTTTCCGGTACATCTCATAGGCTTCGGGTTGCATATTTTTATCGACCCTGCGCAGCATTTCATTGCCGTCAAGGGCAAGAAGAGGCGTTGTATAAACCAGGGCAAAAACAACATAAACAATTGCAATAAAAACTTTTTTACAGTGCATATATTCTCCTCCGCTTACCTTCTTCTATACATGGCGTAGAGCCGTAATCGGATCCATTTTAGCCGCCTTCCATGCAGGCTGAAGGCTGCCGAGTACGGCTATAACTATGACGATAGCGGCAACAGTGATCACATCACCCGGGGCTATGCTCAGAGAAAGCAACAATCCCTTCTGCCTGCCGAAATCAAAGCTTATCTCAGCCGCATTCATTCCGGCAATGGTAATGAGGCTGACAACAACGCCGATTAAGGAGCCAAACACCCCGAGCAGAAAACCTTCAGCCACAAAAAGAGCGAGAATCTTGCCGGGAGCGGTACCCATGGCGGCAATTGTGCCGATTTCATTAATGCGCTCATAAACCGCCATGAGCATTACGTTCATAATGCTCACCATGACAATGGCCACCAGCATGATCTTAATAAAAAAGGTCATCAAATCAATCATCCGGGCAATATTAAAAAATGGTGAAAGCTTTTGCCAGGTGTGTACTTCAAAAACCGGCTTATCCATTTTATTTTTAAATGCTCCGAGCCGGCCATTCAGCTCGTCAAACACCTCATACATCTGATCCATATCTTTTAAACGTATGGCAATTTCGCTGACCTCCTTGCCCTCAATACGCAACAAAGCCCGTGCATCGTCGATGTGGATGAACCCATCTCTCCCGCCCGGGCCGGTAACACCTTCTAAAATACCGCGTACCACAAACGGTTGACCATTCACCGACCCATCCTTGTTCGTGGCAACCAGGACAATGGTGTCACCGATCTTGACCTTCATCCCCTTGGCAATGAGTTCGGGGACAAGAATTTCCCCCTTTTCAAGGAGTCCATCCTTTTTCCCTTTGATGATGCGGTCAACAAGCATGGGAACTGTCTGCGCCTCCTTTTTGGGATCAACAGCGTTAAGCCGTACATTGGTTGTTTCCACAAAATTGCTGAACATGGCGCCTAGCTTTATACGCATGGAGTAAGCTTCAACAGCATCATTTCCGTCCAGGATCTCCTTCACTTCGGTAATCTGTTTGGACTTTAAGTTGAGGTTCAGGGGCAGACTATCAATAGAGGAAAGATATCCCTTACGGTGAACCTGCAGGTGGCCCAGCATAGAATCCGTGATCTGGCCGATCATCATGGACTTAAAGGAACCGGATACGGAAACAAAGAGCAGCACAGCCACTACTCCAATCATGATAAGAATAGAGGTGAGAAGGGTCCGTCTCTTATAGCGCCTCAGGTTACGGGCGGCAAATTTGAATATATTAAACATGATTGTCTCCTCTGCCGTTGGCCTGTTGTTGCAGGATGCCATCTTCCAAAATGAATATTTTTTCAGCGCTTTTCATTACCTTTGAATCGTGAGTGGAAAAGATAAAGGTCGTGCCGAATTCATCCCGCATATTTTTCATCAGAGAAATGATACGGTTCGCTGTCTCCCTGTCCAGATTGGCAGTGGGCTCATCGGCGAGCACCAGCTTGGCATTGGTCACAAGGGCGCGTGCCACGGCGACCCGCTGTTTCTGGCCACCTGAGATCTGACTGGGAAACTTGTCTCCCTGATCTTTCATGCCAACCGCCTCCAACATCTCATAAACCCGCTGTTTTCGCTTACTGATCGGCCAATTCTGGACCATCTGCAAGGGATATTCCACATTTTCAAAAACAGTCAGCACCGGA
>DAOVYS010000224.1 GCA_030635485.1 Pseudomonadota bacterium
AGGCGTAACTATTCAGCAGCACTTCATAGGGAGACAATCAGGTCGCCCAGCATACTGATGATGTATAGCTGATCAACCTGCTTGCCTCCCTATGAAGCGCCCCGAAGGAAGTGCCCTTGGGGTGCGCTGCTAAACAGTTACAGTTCGGTGGTTTTAGCTTTATTTCGGCATCACGCTTCTAAGCAACAAAATGTCGAATGTCGAACAGGGAATTATAAATGTCGAAGTGTGGATGTTAACATTTAATTAGATCTTCCTTACTTCATTATTCGACATTCCCTGTTCGACATTCGACATTATCTTTTTAAGTTACTTTTAAAATAGAGGCCGGTCCCCCGGTTGTTTCGCTGAATAGTTAGAATTAGGCGTGGAATTTCCCCTGATCTCCTGTTTCAAAAGACAACACGAAATTCGGTGAACCGGTCGTCCGGTCTCGTCGTAGCTCAGGTTCCCGGGCTGAAGCAGTTTGTTCATAACGCATCCTTCAGGGATATTTAGAGAGAAAAAATTTTTCTCCACAAGTCCCGTATTTTTGATGAGCCTGTTGTTTTCAATTCTGAAGGCGTTAACAGGGAAATCCTCGCACAAGGGGCAGAGATATACCCGGCCGTTTGGGAATATAAAATAATTCTCCGCCACATTGCCTGAGCATTCAAACACCTCGTCCTTATCGAGAAAGACCTTGGGAAAGATGACATGTATTCCGAGATCAGCCGTTTTTCGGGCGGTTTCAGGGATAACGGCCAGCCATTCCTCGGGAGTGAGTTGAAGTTTCGACTCATGCGTTGAAGCGGATCTGCCTCTTAAGCCGATCACCTGAATAAAAAAACGGGACACTCCCATTTGGTGAAGAAGTTCAGGCATAAGGTGGAGATAATTGATGTTTTGTCGGCTCACCGTGTAAATAAGGCTTGCCTTAAAGCCCATGTTCACTGCACGACGCAGATTGGTGGTGCATGTGGAAAAGACTCCTGAGCCCCTTATGGGATCGTTTATTTCAGCGGACGGCCCGTCCAGGCTGAAACTCAAGACAGCATCCGAAGGCGCTATATTGTCAAGCAGGTCGTGAAACAGGAAACCGTTGGTATCCACGGTGACTGAATGGTAGCCGATTTTTTTTGCGGTTTTGATGCCGTGGGCCAGATCAGGATGCATGGTGGGTTCGCCGCCCAGAAGGATGAGATTGGTCTCTTTTTTAGGCTCGTGGAACAGAGCGAGCCACTCTTCCATCGTATCCCTGGAAACCGGTTCTTTCCCGTGCTGTTCAAAATTGATGTAGCAATGGGTGCATGAGAGATTACAGGCAGTGAGGATGTGAAAAAAGACGTTTCGTTCGTCTTGTTTGAAAGATATGGTTTTTAAGGGCTGGGGATTCATGTTTTTTGTTGTTTTTTGCAAAAGGTTAAAACCCCTGCTTTTTAGGCGGGGAGCATTTTGCCAGTGGTTGATTTTTTTCGAATATCGAATGTTGAACAAGGAATAATGAATGATGAAGGGCGGAGGATATTTAAATTGAAAAGTACCTTCCTTCGACATTCTACTGTTAACGTAGCAAAGAAAACCGGCCCATGCGGGTATTGCTGGATTCTCCCACTCAACTTTGTCTCAGGGTATACTCCGCAAGCGTGCTCCCCCTCCAATACCCATGGTCAGGGTCTGCAAAAAAACGTTTGAACAATTTGAGACTTTGCTCTCTTAAGACATGCGGGATCACTTTGACCTTTATCTGCCTGTACAGAGGATTGAGCTGCTCAAGCGGAAGAGATGTTCCTCCGCCCATTGCATCCTCATAAGCATAGACGATTGTCCGGATGCCGTTAAGAAGCAGGGCGCCGTAACACATGAGGCAGGGTTCCATGGTTGTGTATGCAATGATTTTTGAACGATCCAGGTCGGGGTGATCCATGGTAAGCTCTCTGAGCGCCATGATTTCACCATGGTCGAGTTCGTTTGGTCTTTTGCCGGGGCGGCTGTTTGCCCTGCGTCCCCTTACAATGATTTCATCCCTGTAAACCAGCACGCATCCCACCGGGAATTCACCTGCCTCAAGGGCCAGCCCTGCCTCGTCAAGGGCCGCTTGCATGAACTGTTCGTGTTGTTTCATTGTAAGATTTCAGATAACAATTCAGGTAGTTAGGTTGAAGGCCGAAGTATATCAATTATCCAGCCCCCAAAGGTAAAGGAACCTGGTGGTTCAGTCAAGAACGAAATCTGCTAATCTGTATTGCATGGCTGTTGCAAAGGAAGCTTAAATGGATTAGGATTGGACGATTTATTAGGGATGTTGTTTTTTGATAAATGAAATCGGTCCGGCAGTGGCTGGCGTGACGTTGTAAATGGTTTTAATAAGGGAAGAAATTGAAGAGCGGGAGCGACAGACTCTTTCTACGTATGCCTGTTTGAGTTCTGAAACTAAGGGGCGTGTCAGGGAGGAAGAGGAATGTTCAATCCGGTCCGCATTTCAGCGGGATCGTGGCCGTATTCTCTATTCAAAGGCCTTTCGGCGGTTAAAACACAAGACTCAGGTCTTTCTGTCACCCACCGGAGACCACACCCGTACGCGTCTTACCCACACCCTTGAGGTATCGGAAATAGGCCGCACTATTGCCAGGGCATTGCGGCTTAACGAAGATCTGGTTGAGGCCATTGCCCTTGGCCATGACATAGGCCACACCCCCTTCGGTCATGCCGGAGAGACTGTTTTAAATGAGCTTGTCCCAGGAGGATTTACTCATTACCGGCAGAGCTTGAGAGTTATCGATGTCCTTGAGGGAGGGGGGATGGGGCTGAACTTGACCCATGAGGTCAGAGACGGCATTGCCAAGCATTCCAAGGGGTACGGGGAGGTGATTCCGTCAAACAGTAGAGACCTGCCTGAAACTGCAGAAGGATGTGTTGTCCGATACGCGGACATTATTGCCTACCTGAGTCATGACCTTGATGACGCAATCAGGAGTGGTGTTATCCGGGAAAAAGACGTTCCGGACGAATGCGTAAATATCTTGGGAGGGACTCATTCCACTAGGAATGTTACCATGATACAAGGAGTGCTGTTAGGGACCCGTCCCAATGGAGGGCGGCTCGTCTTCGGCATTGACCCGGTAGTGGGTGATGCCATGCAGACGCTTAGAGGATTCCTGTTTCATAACGTCTATCGGTCCCTTCTTGTTCATAGTGAATTTGTCAAGGCATCTAAGATGCTCAGGGAATTATTCAGGTATTGCGAGAATAACAAGAAATTTGTGGATGAAGAGATGAAATCGTTTGCATCCAGCCATTCGCCTGAGCGGCGCATCTGCGATTTTATTGCAAGCATGACGGACCGTTATGCCCAGAACATGTATCAGCGTATATTCATGCCCAGTTCGCTTGGATGAAGTGAAGGCGCACAAATTTGATATTGGAGAGTTGTGATGACTGAAGAGGTGAGATTTGTCCCGTATGAGGAGGCAAAAAAGATTGTCGGTCGTGTGATGGAAGAAGAGCATATTCACGAACCCAACCGGCGTATCTTGACTGTCTATAGCAAGGAAAATGACAGGGAGCTCTGCTGGTTTGACTCGGAAGAGATTTTTGCCGAGGTAAAGGCCGGCCAAAAAGATTCCGGTAAAAAAAAGTTCACTGAAGACGACGAGACAAAGATGGCTGCCGTTGATCTGGTCATGCACAAAATCCCGGAGTGGGTTTTAGAAGAATTATAAATTACGAATTACGAATTAGGAATGTTATGGATGTAATAACTTTTATGTACAAGATAACAAAAATTCGTAATTCCTAATTCGTAATTATATAATTCCCTTAGGCATGGGCGGCGGTTCCGAGCCGCCGAGCAGATAGCCGCCATCCAGCCTGATTACGCTGCCCGTCATGAACGTGGCGTTTATCAGGAAAAAGATCGCTTTGACAACATCGCTCAGCCTGCCGTTTCGTTTCAACAAGGTATGATCGTGAATAGCTTTTTTCTGCTCATCTGAAAGCAGACCCCACCCTCTGGTTTTTTCCGCATGTCTGGTTTCAAAGAAACCGAGCATCAGTTCATTGACTCGAACCAAAGGAGCCGCTTCCCTTGCCCATGTCTCGGTAAATGATGAAATGGCCCGGTTTGCAGCCGCATAAGCGTCATTAAAGACAAGGCCTGCCGGGCCGGATCTGCCGACCATGCCTGCAATTGAAGATATATTTATTGCAACCCCTTCACCAGAGCGCTTAAGCAGCGGCATGGCTTTGTGGAATACCCACCACTTGGCCTTGAGAGTTGTGTCCATTTCAAGATCCCATTGCTCAGGGGTGTACGGCCCGTGAACCACGGGCATTCCGCCACGTTCAATGTTGTTTATCAGAATGTGCAGGCGTCCGTATCGTTCCTGAACTGCCTCCAGCAATTCTCCCACCTGTTCAGGATCGCGCAGATCCACTTTATGGGTGAGATGGTCAACACCTAGCGCAGCGAATTCATCCTGCATGGCCTTTGATTCTTCCGGCCAGTCAAAGTAGGTAAGCGCGACCTTTGCCCCGGCCTTGGCCAGAGCTAGTCCGGCGGCCCTGCCTATGCCTTTGGATGCCCCCAGAACAAGGGCGACCTTTCCCTGGATTTCCATGTAATATTTAGTACCTTAGTGGTAATTTTCTTGTTTTTTATGGCAGGAAATCAA
>DAOVYS010000191.1 GCA_030635485.1 Pseudomonadota bacterium
CTTATCGGCCCGAGTTGAGCTGGAACCGTTCAAGCGTCCGGATAGCCTCGTCAGATTCGTTGATTAAGCGACCGCCTATCCAGTCGCTCGATCGGCAATTCCGCATAATAGGCTCCCCAAGTAAGCTTGATCCGCCGGTTATACGGAATTGCCGCTCAACTCGTGCCGTTAGGTGCTTTGTTCAATAAAACCGTGTAATATCTTTTACTAGACTTTAAGCAAGGAGTGACAATTATGGAAAGATTCAGGATTAAGGTGCTTAACAAAATCGCGCCTGAAGGTTTAGCTCTTCTGGATGACCATTACAGTGTTGGTCCGGGTGAAGAGGATCCCCATGGAATTATTGTCAGGAGTTCCGCTGTCGATACCGACGACTTTTCCTCGCTTCTTGCAGTGTCAAGGGCTGGAGCCGGTGTGAACAATATTACGGTCGACAAGGCTACTTCAAAGGGAATATGCGTGTTTAATACACCCGGCGCAAACGCGAATGCTGTTGCCGAACTCGTGTTTATAATGCTGGGGCTTGCTGCGCGTAATATTCATCAGGCTATTGATTTCTGCGGAGGGCTTGCAGGATTTTCGGATGATGAGATATCCCAGCGGATAGAAGAGAGGAAATCATCGTTTCGAGGTTTTGAACTGGCAGGCAAAACTCTGGGGGTCCTGGGGCTTGGAAAGATCGGCCTCCGAGTCGCAAACGGAGGAACGCTGCGCCGGATGAGGGTTATTGGTTTTGACCCGTTTCCAGCCATTGAAAACATTCATATGCTTTCTCCAACCGTTACAATTGCCCGGTCAATTGGAGAGGTGGTGCGGGAGGCCGATATCTTAAGCCTGCACATCCCTGTCAATGAAAAGACAAGGGGGTATGTAAATGATGAGTTGATTCGTCAGATGCCTGAAGGAGCAATTTTAGTAAATTACGCCCGCGGACCTGTTGTTGATCATGATGCAGTGCTTAGAGCACTTAATGATGGCCGTTTAAGCGTATATGTCACTGATTTTCCGATGTCTTCCATCTTAAATAATCCAAAGGTGATAGCCACGCCTCATCTGGGCGCCAGTACCGAAGAATCCGAGGAGCACTGTTCAAGCATGGCCGTAAAAGAGATGAAGGCCTATCTGGAATACGGCACCATTATCCGTAGCGTCAATTTTCCCACGGCAGAGTCGATCCTGTCGGACAGTGTTCACACCCGGCTTATTGTGATCAACCGGGATATTCCGGGTATGATCGGTTTTGCCTCACATGCAATCGGTTCCCATGGAATAAATATTGCCAGTTATCTCAATGAGAGTAATGGAACCATCGGCTACAACATTATCGATGTCGAGAACCCGGTCCCTGACAATGTGCTGGCTGAAATCGAGGCCCATCCGGACGTGA
The DNA here is from genome assembly GCA_030635485.1 of Pseudomonadota bacterium. Lineage (GTDB taxonomy): Bacteria > Desulfobacterota > Desulfobulbia > Desulfobulbales > DAOVYS01 > DAOVYS01. The sequence goes on from DAOVYS010000191.1 coordinate 1,388, forward strand.
TTCGTGTACGTGCCATCTGCTTTGCGGGGTGATTGACGGTCGTTTAGTGTTTGTCCGGAAATGGCCTTTTTAGGGTTTAGGGATCAGGGGGCAGGGGTCAGCAAAAATAACAAAAAAATTAATTTATTACCCCGACCCCTGATCCCCGACCTCCCTGATCCCCGACCCCTGATCCCTATCTCGATTTTCCTCACTTGACAGATTAGAGCCACAATCTTACCAGTTTTAATACAGGGTACCTTGAAAAATTGTCTTTTCGCCCAATCTCTGCGTTGTGACCAAAATTTTCTCCTCGGAATATCAACTATCTGCCTCCGGTAAAATTTTGGGTACGCCTTGATCTTGAACGAAAATCCTAATTTTTCAAGATACCCTTAAGTCTTTTGTTTTTAGCTGAAAATAAAATCAAATTAAGCAGTTAAACTAATAGGCTATGACATTTGATTTTATCAATGTCATTGGTTTCGGGTTCTAGGTTTATTTGAGTGGAACCTTGAACCGCAATCAACGGATTTTATTGGGATTTTAATACTCAGGCAACCACAAAATCAATTGTCATAGAGTACTAGTAAACGGAGAAAAATATGCGAATGACTGCTTTCAGGAAGTGTAATTTACGCGGACCGTGCGTAGTTCTGTTGCTCCTTTCTTTTTCAATACTTCTTGTTTCCTGCGGAGGAATGGATCCAAGGAACGTGGAGGTGGAGCTTGAAGAAAGCGCTGTTGAACAGAAAATCACATCATATAGCCAGGCTCTCTCGGATCTTGGGCTGATGACCGAGGTATACGGCACTGGGGTAGTAAGAATACAGAGTGAAGATATCTCAGATCAGACAGGCACATCCGCATCAACCGGCGGTGAAATCCAGAGAAACATTACCGAGATCATGAAAAGCACTTTGAATTCGATTGGCGGTAATGTCATATTCATCGAGTACAATCCTTCCTATATCCAGAATCAGATGGTTACAGGTTATTCGAGCTTTGATAACAAGCTTATCCCGGACGTGGTTATTACCGGTGGAATCACGGAATTTGACCGTGGTCTGGAAACAAGGGGTGAGGGGACCGATGCCTCTGCGGAATACGAGTGGAAAGGCGCCGGGTCTGATCTCCCTTCATCCAAGGTAGGTTTTGACTATAGTGACGGCAGCAAGGCGGGTAAGGCCCGGATCACCCTGGATTTTAACATGAAGGATTTTCAGACCTTGGCCGGCATTTCTAAAATGAATACAGTGAACAGCATAGAGGTGCACAAGGCGGTTCGTGAAAAGGAGCTCGGGATTACCATTTTCGGTCCGACATTCGGCATGAAGGGCAAAATCAAGAAGGTTCAGGGGCGTCACGAAGCAGTGCGTCTCCTGGTTCAGGCAAGCATGATTCAGATGGTGGGTAAATATCTCATCATGCCGTATTGGAGACTGCTGGGTGACGATAATGAGCCTGACTCGATTGTTACCGGAATTCTTGAAAGACGGTACTACACCATGTCGGAAACAGACAGGCTTGTTAATATTCAAGAATGGCTTTTTTTGCACGGGTATGATGTTGATTTGACAGGAATTTTTGATGCGAAGACCATGGCGGCCCTTCAACAGTTCAGACCGGGATTCAGTTCTAAAAGCATTGACCCTAAAATTTTTATTGACGTCTATATGACCATTCCTTTAAGTAATGCCACATTGGGCAGGCGGAATATCCTTGCCAATGCATATGCACAGACACAACCCGCTCCGGTTGCGTCGTCAGTGCCTGCTCCCCCTGTGCAACAGCAGGCTGCAGCGCCCGCGCAACAGGCAGCTCCTCCTCAGCAGCAATCTGTGGAACAGCAGGTTGCACAGCAGCCTCCTCCGCAGCCTGAAGCGCCTCCTCAAAAAGCAACCGTACAGAAGAGGGTAAAAAAATCCAAATCAATCGGCCGGATGCTGACTGACGATGAATGGTAAAATAGATGGATCGAGCCTGTTGATTCCGGCCTTGATTGCAGGGTTGAGTCTTCTTATTTCCGTGCCTGTTGCCTTGGGTGGCAATAAGGAGATGGTGGAAAAAAACGTGCGTGAACTGGACACGTTAAACCGGGAGGTCATACAGCAGATTCCGGAACTTCCCAGTGACGGCCATGTTCGTGTCAAGGCCAGGATCACTCAAACAGGTGTGAAAAGAGAAATAGACATTCTACACACGGAGATCATACTGCCTGACAGTGTTGATACGGCGACAACCACATCGACCTCCGTCATTGAACAGACAGAAGTTATTCCAACAGAGACAACTGAATCACAAGAAACCAGGAAACAGGAAATCAATTTTAATGATCATCATCAGAAGGTCTCACCGAATTGATAAAAGCGGTTTTTTTGTGAGAAACGCAAACACATAAGGGAATATAAGTGATGAGGATAAAAATAAGTGGCTTACTCGTGATGGCGGTCTGCCTGGTCGCCCTGATCCCGAACAGTTGGGCGGGGAATAAAAAAATTATGACAACCAGGGCTGCCAAGGTTTTGGCGGAGCGTGCCATTGTTGAATCGATTTACGGTCTGAAAGTGAGGTCTACGGAAGAAGTTCAGGACATGATTGCAGCCAATTTTTCAGGTAAAACCGAGTCCAAAACGGCTGCCACTGTAAAAGGGATCAAAATCGAAGAGGTCACGTATGACTCGTCAAAGGATATTGCCAAGGCTACAGCCTCAATTGTCCTGGACACATTTACAAATATTGACGGTCAGGAAATGAACCTTGGCGGGAAAACATTTCGCCGTGTCGCCTTTGCCACCTCCACCCCATCACAAGCCGGACCTATTCAGGCGTTGAGAGCAGCTGAACTTGATGCCTACAAGCAGCTTGCAAAGCGGGTTGTCGGGTTTACCCTTGAGAGTCAGACTACTGTGGAAAATTATATTTTGACTTCAGACATTGTAAAGTCAAAGGTGTTGGCCACCATGTATATGGCCGAAGTGACCGAGTACGGTTGGGACGCTGAAGGTGATGCGTTCGTGAAAATGGTCTTAAACGTTAAAGAAGTCGGCGATATTATCGGGTTGGACGTAATCGACGAGCAAGAGATCATCGAAGTTGAAGGGATGGGCGCGCAGACGGATGATTTCATGCAGGCCCAGCAGCATTGATCGTTTATGTGTGGAAGATGACTCCTAAGATCCGTTGATAGCGGTTCAAGGTTCCACGTTCAGGGTTCAGGGTTGAATAAGGAAAAATTCCGATCAAATTAAACCTTGAACCCGGAACCAATGACATTGATAAAATCGTAACCGATCACGGGGCAATAAGCACCGTTGAAAAACCCTCTGACTGTAAGGGGGGGGGATCGCTTACATAAAATCAAATGTCATGACTGATAGGCGCAGGTTATGGATAAAAAAAAGATAAGGGCGGAAAGGATAAAATATTTCATTCTGGGAATACTTGTGGTTTCCGGTCTTTTTCTGCTGACCGGCGCCTCTCTTGAAAACGCTACTCCAACACTCAATTTCGGCAGGTATCAGATATCGTCCTGGGGGACAAGTCTGGGTGAAAAAGGCGGCGCCATGGGAGTATTTATTGTAGACACGGTTTCCGGTGAGACCAAAACGGTTTATACGAGAATTTACGGTTCGCCCGGCAAAGGCAAAGTTATTAAAAATAATCTGAAAAAGCCTTTCAGCGCCATGCAGTAATATTTTTTTATATATCTGCCCCGGCAAAGGTGGATTCAATGCGAACAAAGGCTACGAAGTAAATGGATTTTAACTTCGTAGCCTTTATTTGTTTTCCGGTTGAGAATTTTATTCCAGATTTTTAAAGTTACAAAAAAGCAAGGAGGAGTTGACCATGAGTATCCTCAAACCAGTATTGGCCGTTATTTTGTTTTTTTCTGTCTGCGGTTTTAATCAGATAAATACAGGGGTCATCAGCATGAATTGCGTCGAAGGAAACGGCAAGGAATTGACACAGACCAGAAAAACAGGCCATTTCAGTGTATTGCATGTAGACGGCGCTTTTAGCATCAACGTACTGTGCGGGCAGCGTAAAACAAAGTTGAAGATCACCGGAGACAGCAACATCGTGCCTCACATCGCAACCGAGGTCAAGGGTGAGACGCTTTATATTTCCGCAAAGAAATCGTTCTGTTCAAAGATTCCAATAATGGTTTCTATTGAAGTCCCTGATCTGAACACACTTAATCTGGAGGGCGCAAACGATATTTCGGTTTC
>DAOVYS010000165.1 GCA_030635485.1 Pseudomonadota bacterium
CAGCCGGAACAGGAGTGTTGGAATAAAACTTGGTCAGGGCAAAACGCTTTCTGAGATTTTAGATGAAATGGAAATGGTTGCAGAAGGAGTAAAGACAGCTCGATCAGCCATGGCCCTTGCCGTGAAAATGGAAGTAGAAATGCCGATCCTTGAGCAGATTTACCAGGTACTCTATAAGGACAAATCTTGTAAAGATGCGGTTCAGGCCTTGCTCGCTCGAGATCTGAAGGCGGAGTTGGAATATTAGTAAGCATTCACCAACAACACCCCAAGGGCACTTCCTTCGGGCGCACGTGGGGCACTGGTAAACGCTTACATGCCGGGGGGTCCGTAAGTTCGTAGTGGTGAACGGTTACTAATATTAAAAGGAGGTCGATTTTGAGCCTGTATAAAATTCACCCCATTGTGATGGGAACAAAGGTTTTTGATAAGGGCATGATGACGTTCCAGCACGACTACGGACAGCCTTATACTATCCCGATTTACTGCTGGTACCTGGAAGGAGGAGACAAAAAAATTTTGGTGGACACAGGTGAGATGGTGCCGATCAAATCCGAAGACAGGGAAAAGGCGATCGGCGGAAAGATATATGGTTTTGAGGAAGGGCTTGAACGCTGGGGACTGAAACCCGAAGATATTGATATAATAATCCATACCCACCTCCACAACGACCATTGTGAAAATGATTACAAATGTGTCAATGCAGAGATTTATATACACGAAAAGGAGCTTGATACGATACACAACCCGCACCCGCTCGATTTCCGTTATCTGGAAGATTATATCTTGGATGTGGAGGAAAACGGGCAGATAAAGAAGGTTAACGGAGATCAGGAAATCGTTCCCGGAATTCGGGTTGTACATACGCCGGCTCACACGGAAGGCGGATTAACGGTTTTTGTTGACACGGAAAAAGGAAAGGCCGCCATTACAGGCTTTTGTGTAATAAAGGAAAATCTGTTTCCCCCGAAAGAGGTTAAGGCAATGGAGATGGAAGTCATACCTCCGGGCACCCATGTCAATGCCTATGATGCATATAATATTCTGAACAAGGTTAAGGGGATGGCTGACATCTTGCTTCCTCTTCACGAACCGGAGTTCGCTTCTATTGATACTATTCCGTAAAAACAATATGAAACCGTATCTGGCAATATTGTTGGTGATATTCTGTTTTTTTCCTTTGAATGTTTTTGCTGATTGCGTCCATGGAGACTGTGGTAACGGTCAGGGAACAATGAATTATCCTGATAATTCTAAGTATGTTGGCGCTTTTCGAAATGGGAAAAGGCACGGTCAGGGTACGTTCAGGTCTCCTTCGGGCGCCAGGTATATAGGCAGGTGGAAAGAGGATAAACGCCACGGAAAAGGCATAGAGATTTCAGATAACAACGAAAGATATGAGGGTCAATGGAAGGATGATATGAAGAACGGCCAAGGGGTTATGACCTACGCCGCGGGTATAAACCTTGCTGAATATCAGGGGAACTGGAAAGACGGTAAGAGAGATGGATACGGGACATTCAGGACCGCCGTCGGGACAACATACACCGGCCAGTGGAAAAACGACAAGCGTCATGGTCAGGGAGCCGAAGTTGTGACAAACATCGGAAAATACTCAGGCGAATGGGAGAATGATTTTAGAAACGGTCAAGGCCTTATGACCTATAAGAATGGTTCAAAATATTCCGGTGAATGGAAAGACGGCACAAGGCACGGAATGGGTACATTCAGGTCTGCCTCGGGTTCAAGATTTGTTGGTGAATGGCGGAATGGTCGGAGACACGGATATGGGACCATTATATACAGGGGTGGTGACCAGTATTCCGGTGAATGGGAAAATGACAAATTTATCGGCGCGAAGTAACTTCACAAAAGAGATATATTTTTCTGAATACTCTTAATCAATGCAACAGGATCTTTGGAGGTCTTTATCGGCCGGCCGATTACAACGTGATCAGCTCCGTTTTTAATCGCCTTTTCCGCTGTCATTATTCTGACCTGGTCGTCTTCCTTTACTTCAATATTTTTCCCAGGCCTGATTCCAGGGGTGATGATCAGGAATTTTTCACCCAACCTCTCTCTTAAGCGGGCTGCTTCCAGTCCCGAGGAAACAACGCCGTCGCAACCGATATCAAGGGCCTGTTTAGCCCTGTGGAATACGAGGTCTTCCACGGAACATTGAAGCCCCATCTCCTTCATATCGTTTTCCCCAAAACTGGTGAGCACTGTCACGGCAAGGAGCTTGAGGTCCCCTTTCTCCTTAACCGCAGCCCTTACAATGGGATCGTTTCCGTGGATCGTGGCAAATGTGATTCCTCTGTTTTGTAACTGTTCCACGGCAAGTTTTACAGTTTCAGGCACATCAAAGAATTTAAGGTCCACCATTACCTTGTGCCCCCGGTCGATAATCCATTCAATGATCGGGAACCAGCCGGCCAGAAATAGTTGCAGGCCGACTTTATAGAATTTGATATGGCTTTCCACCCTCCTTACCCACTGTTTCGCCTCATCTGTTGAAGAAAAATCCAGGGCAAAAATAATACGTTCATTCAGTGGAATGTTTTTTTTGTTCATGCCAATCCGTATCTGTTTGGTTTTTTTTACAGGGTAACGCTTACAAGGTAAAGAGGGGGGATCTTGTGGCAAGTTACTCTCGAAATCGGTTACGAGGATCTAACGAGTGGAGTTTGATTTTCCTCCTGACCACAATGAGACCGGCCAGGCCTGTGCCGAACAGGAGTACGGTTGCAGGTTCGGGAATAGGTTTATTAAATGTGAAGTCGTCCATTGCGAAATTTTTATAGCCGTCGGGACTGAAAGTCAATGTGTCAATATTCTTAAAATTAAAACAAATCTTTGTTGAATAATCGGTATGGAGCGTACATGTAAGTAATTGTGAACCACCTGACTGAGAGTTTGTACCGGTCACAGTGAGCTTAAGATCGTCTGTTTTAGCGGCTGTGAGAAAAGCGCTATTAAAATCAAAATTACCATTTCCCAGCCATGTCAGTATGAGATCCTGCTGAGAGACATTGAATGCCACATATTTTCCGCTTTCATTTGCGTTGGCATAACCGAGGGGCGTATTGATGTCGGAGTAGGTACTATCCAAGACACCAAAATTTCTCCATTTGAAGCCTTTATATTTATATTCATATTCATATGAGTTTTGATCATAATTATGATCAAAAGAGAGAACCTTTTCTGCTTCATTGGTAATATTGTCAAATGTTATAACAGTTGCGCCTGCACTGCTGTTGAGCGCTACCCCTACCAATATCATTGCTAAAGTGAAAAATTTTTTCATTTTTTCCCCCAAAGATCCCAGGATAAGATGGTCGGGTGATTTTAAACGAAAGAACGCTGGGTTAGCAAAACCTAAAACCTGTACGGCTCTGGTTAAATCATACCTTAATTAAGGTCTATACCACTATTAATACTAACTTTCAAGGATAAGCAGTCACACCGTTTTTGGGTTACCTTTGTTCAGTACAGATAAATTTTTTTTGGAAAAAGATTTGGAAACAGCATATCATTCCGTATACCATGAATTTATGGAACATACGGGAACTCAGGTGTTTTTCGGCTTTGCCCTGATACAGGGCCCTATCCATTAAGAGAGGCGAAATATGAAATTCAAACCGTTATTGGGGACATTGTCTGTGTACAGACGCCACATAAAAGCATTCTGGATTATCTGTTTTATTCTGCTTTCCATTGTTTCTATAGGTATTGCCGGAAAGCGGTTCTCTCCATTTACAGAGTATTTTCCAAACGGCAGGATCGACTGGGATGAGGGGGTTATTTGGGGAGTTGGGAGAGGATATCTTGATAAAAATCAGGGATCAAAAATATACGCTATGCGTGCTGCCCGCACTCTTGCATTGCAATCGATAGTAAAGATTGCCGCCGGCATAAACCTTGATGATAAAAATGTTCTTAAGGACCTGGGACGTGGACGGGTTTTGATCAGTATCAAGGCCCTTGTGTATCCGGAGGATCACAAGAGTGAATTTGTGGAAAATATCGCCCGGCCCTATTACGAAGTCACATTAAAGACACCTCTTTCCGGCGTGAAAGGTCTGACCTCAAATCTTATCAAGGCGTTTAAGACCACACCTGGAATCTGGCGGGGAATGCCGAAACCTGCCGGTTATTCGGAACTTTTCGATCAAGATGAGCCCTGGCTCGTTCTTGATGCGAGAAATCTCAGACAGGAGAATGGTGTAGAGCCGGCCCTGTTCCCTAAAATTACTACTGATCAGGGCGAAACCATCTATGAACTGGACAGTGTTGATGAAAATGCCGTGATTCAGAGAGGAATGGCAAGATACGTGGTTTCATCCGAGTCTTTGGAAAATTTGCGCTCTGAAAAGGAATCACTGCAACACATTCTTGCGGAAATTCGGGAAATGTTATCCGTGGATTCGGCCTTTGCGGGAGAGGGACCAAAGAGGAAAAAGCGGAGACGATTGATTGTAAAAGAGGTGACACAGGCAAGCGGACTGACCAAGACCAACCTTGTGATCAGCAGAAATGCCGCACAGGAGCTTAGGGCGGAAGATGCTTCAAGTAAGATTCTTAAACAATGCAGGGTGATAGTCATTGTTAATAGCCCCATTGGAGGTATAGAAGGAATGTTCAGGGATTTTATCAGGATCTCACCTTTAGCCCGGTTAACAAGATAAAAAAATGTCTGAAAGACGTTTGACAAGGATTCAGGCCGGTTTTTCACTCTTTTTTACCTGTCTGGTAATATGCCTCGTTTCCGTCTGCTATCAGGCCGGCCTCTTTTCCTGGATCGATTTCTACATATTTGACCGTCACACATCATTTCGCGGGCCCATGGAAACCGCGGGCAGCATCGTCCTTGTCTCAATGGACGAAAAGAGCGCTATTGAGCTTAAAAGGCATAAAGGGACTTGGTCCAGGCTGCATCTTGCTCAGGCTCTTAACAATCTTACCGAGGCTGGAGCCGAAATCATAGGGCTTGATTTTATCCTCTCCTCTCCGGATCTTGATCCGGAGGTTGACCGGATTCTGGCCGACACAATGGAAAGATGCAACAATGTCATTCTGGCCTGGTCCGCCCAGGGTGACGGTGTCTTTCCAATGGTTATGTTTCAGGAAGCCATGCTCGCCGACGGCTTTATCGATCTCCAGCCGGACCGCGATGATCAGATTTTACGCAATATTCGTTTTTTAAATCCCAGACCTCTTGAAGAAGAAGGAGGTCTGCAGCTGCTGCCCTCCTTTTCACTGGAGCTTGCAAGGTCCTTTTTAGATATTGAATTCGAACTCGATTTCTCTGAGGAAGATCATTTTTTAATGGGCGTCCAAGGAGAAAAACAGCTTATCCTTCCCTATCCCGATCTCCTGATCAATTTTCACGGCAATTATGCTTCATTTCCCAACCTCTCATACGCTGATGTGGTCATGAACCGGTTTTTGCCCGAGATTGTCAGTGGCAAAATCGTAATTATAGGTTCCTGCCTGATAACGGACAAGGATTTTTTCGCCACCCCGTTTACCCGTTTTTTGAATTCAGTGGACCAGCTTAAAGACAAGTTTGGAAGCGGTATTGAGTGGAGTGTCGTGGAGCTGGATTACGGTATGTCCTGCCATGCAAACGGTGTGGAAACCATATTGAGTCAGAAATTCCCGCGCAGGATAAAAAGCTCCATGGTCTTCACCCTTGTTTTGCTCATGGGTCTCCTGGGTATGCTTTTTTATACCTCCAGGATCAGCATGTTCTGGGAAATGATACTGATCGGCATCGGATTGGCCGCGCTGACAGGTGTTTCGCACCTGCTCTTTGTAAAAAGTCTTGTATGGATTGAGGTTGCGCCGCTCATGTCGGTTCTGTTGCTCCAGTTTGTCGGTGGAGTGTCGCTTCAGAAGTTTTTTGAGAGAAAGAAAAAGGCCTTGATAACGACTCTGTTCGGCAGGTACGTCTCTTCCCGGGTTGTTGACGAGCTTATTTCCGGGGATATAGAGTATTCCCTTGAGGGGCGACGTCAGGAATTGACAATGCTTTTTTCAGACATCAGGGGATTTACAACAATGTCTGAAAGGCTCGGAGCCAGGGATACGAGCCTTCTTTTAAACACCTATTTTTCAGCCATGATACCTCTGGTTTTCAAATACCAGGGTACACTGGACAAGTTGATGGGGGATGCGGTCATGGCCTTTTTCGGCGCGCCGGTCTATTTCTCTGATCATCCTGTAAAGGCGGCGCAAACCGCGCTTGACATGTTGGATGCACTTAACAGGTTAAAAGAGAACAGGGAGGTAAGGGGTATTGGTGACCTGGACGTCGGGATCGGGATTAATACAGAC
>DAOVYS010000117.1 GCA_030635485.1 Pseudomonadota bacterium
TGTCATCAATGGGTATTTCCTTTCCGTCCTTGGCAATCAAGACAGTGTGATTCGCTAGATTTACGATACTGCCTTTCCGTATTACCTTGCTTACAGGATCCTCGACCTGTTCACGTGTCTTTTCATTTACAATATTAAAGATACTTTTTAATGGTTTCCCCTTAGCATCCGCCTCATCCCAACCGGTCAAGGAGATGGCCACCTTGTTCATGAATTCCACATGTCCTTTTGCATCCGTAACAATCACGGCATCGCCGATGCTCTTTAGAATGGTGGAAAGCCACTCTTCGCGTTCTCTTAATTTGTTTTCCATCCTGCTTTTGTAAAGAGCCATCTCTACAGTAGTGTGTAACTCCCTGTCTTCAAACGGTTTTACAATATAGCCGTACGGTTCGGTCACCTTGGCCCGTTCCAGTGTTTCCTTATCCGTATAAGCGGTCAGATATATAACCGGGATATTGAAGCGTGAACGAAGTTGCCCGGCGGTTTCAATGCCGTCCATTTCACCTTTTATGACTATATCCATTAGAACCAGATCAGGGCGGTCCTCTTCCGCCTTTCTAATTGCCTCTTCACCTGAAGATGCAACACCGGAGACATGATATCCTAAATTTTTAAGGCTTGATTGTATGTCCGCTGCAATAATGCCTTCATCTTCCACAACCAGTATCCGCATTTCCGTCATGGTTATATTATCCTTTTTTATATCTTAAACCGTATCTGAAATTCGGTCCCTTTATCGCTCTTTATCTTCAATCTGCCGTTTATCTGATCCGTCAGGATATGGACCAGTTTCAGACCAAAAGAGGCGGAATTTTCTAAATCCAGGTTTGGATCCATTCCAACTCCATTATCAATAACACTTATTTCTATTTCGTTATCAGTGGTTGAACAGAGTGCGATCTTTATTTCACCGGTCTTGTCGTCGGGAAAGGCGTGCTTCAAACAGTTGGAAACAAGTTCATTCACGATCAATCCGCACGGGATAGCGGTATCGATCTCCAGCATGATATCCTTGATATCCATCATCAGGCTTATTTTTTTTGTGTCAACCCCATAAGATCTGAAGAGAGTATTTGCCAGATGCTTAATATATAAATTAAAGTCTATCCTGGTCAGATCTTTTGATTTATACAGCTCTTCATGCACCAGGGCCATTGTCCTTATGCGGTTCCGGCTCTCCTTGAATATCTCGATATCCCTTGGATCCTTGAGATCGTTTAACTGCAGCTTGAGCAGACTGGATATGACCTGCATGTTGTTTTTGACCCTGTGGTGGATTTCTCTCAGCAGCACCTCTTTTTCCTTGAGCGAGGCTATAAGTTTTTTTTCGGCCTGCTTACGTTCCGTGATATCGACATTGACCTCGGCCACCAGCCATTCACCCTCTTCGTTCCGGAACGGATTAGTGGTGACCTGAACCTCCCTGTTGCCCTCCTTTACCAGAACCTCTTCAGTAATATTGATGGCCTTTGTCTTAAGGGCCTTCGGGATTCCGCAGCCGGGACACATCTTGGTACGGTCCATAAAGTATTCATAACATTTTCTTCCGGCAGGGTCACCGTAAACCTTGGCCCACTCCGGATCAATGTAGCGCATATTAAAATCTGAATCAATAATGTTGATCCCTGTTTTTGTGGCCCCGAGAATGAATTCGATCTGCTGTTTGAGCGTGGAAAGTTCGCTTTCCCTCTGCCTGCGGTCGGTAATATCGTGTAAAAATTCCACCACCATTTTTGGCCTGCCGTCCTCATAGCGCGCCGCTATGCCGGCCGCGCACCAGAAGTTTTTCCGGCTTTCGCCGGGTATAATAATTTCCGACTCGAATTCATGCACTTGACCGTCTTCAAAACATTGTTTTACTATACACGGATCACAAGCTTTATTCTGTCCACGGTAAACGGCATGGCATTTCTTTCCGATCATGTCCGGTCCGAAAAGATGTCGGGCAATATCATTGGTCCAGACAACATTAAATTGTTCGTCTATCATGCACATTGCATCCGTGACAGACTCGACGATTCCTGTCAATTTTTGCTCGCTTTCATGCAACGCATTTTCAACATGTAAACGTTCTGCAACCTCCAGGCTCAATTCTCTGTTCTTATCCTCAAGCTCGTCAAACCGCCTTTTCTCGATTTTATAAAAAATAAAACCTCCGGCTAAAAGGAGCAGCACAACAAGCGTGGTTATATGAACATGGCCCATGGCATGTTGGCCGACCGGTTCCGCAATCTCGGAATAATTCATGGAAGTGCCGATGGTCCACAACTGATTTCCGACCTGAACAGGCATATAGGCGACAAGCCTTTTCCCGCAAGTCGGGCAATCATATATGCCCGTGCCTTCTTCTCCCTGGGTCGATTTTTGGATAATATTTTTTAATCCCGACCAGTCATGATCAGGAGCCAACTCTTTTCTTGTCATCATAAATTGCCGGCCTATCTGCTCATGATCCGGGAAAACCAATATTGTCCCGTGTTTATCCAGCAGCCAGACAAAGCCTTTACTGCCGATTTTGGTCGGCTGAATAAAACGGTTGGCAAGATTATCCAGGCTGACCATCCATCGAATCATGCCTGTAAATTTTTTATCAACAAACACCGGTTGAGAGATTGAGATCGCAAGTTGGCCTAGATTGTTATAAAATATCTTACTTACGTGCGGTTTTTGTTCCCGCAGGACATGGGCAACACCCGGTTTGTCCGTAAAATCCGTTCTAATTCTGTCTTTCTCGTCACTCCAGAATGGATACCTTTGTAAAATAATCCCCTTGTCATCAATGGCCGTAAGCGCGTCAACATCACCTTTATGGGCTGAATAAAAGAGTTCCAGCTGACTCTTCTTATCCTCCCTTTGCCCTGCTTTATTTGCGATTTCTTGGCCCAGTTCGGGCTGCATTGCCATAATCTTCGCCTCTATTGCCAGATGGTCGACAAACTCCTCCATTCTGTTTGCAGTGGTTTTTGCAATTGTCAACAACTGCTGTTCTGTTAAGGAAATCATCGTCTTTTCAAAATCGAGGTGACATAGATAAGACAGATAAGTGAAGATTGAAATAATTACTAAAATCGCTGAAATCGCTATTAAAAATTTTTTTGATGTTGTTTCCATCTATCTAACCCAGATAAACTAGAATTTTTTAAAGGTACTGGACTCTTTTCAGTACCCCCTTGAGGGGTATAAGTGCCTTAAAACATGCGCCACCGCATGCACCACAGATAACTTTAGAGTTTTTATACCACAAAAAACAAGAAAATTACTAGTAAGGCACTAAAAAATCCTCTCATAGAGCCGCCAATAGGATGCATGTGTTCTTGTCCAGCAGGTTCGGGCGAAATTTGTAATGGATTCGAGTGAGGAGTAGAGGGAAGGGACCACAACCAGGGTAAGGCCCGTGGCCAGCATGAGTCCGAAAATCACGGCTATTGCCATGGAGCGCCAGTACTGGCTCGATTCGCTCACCCACGATATCTCCATAACGTGAAAGTCATATGAGATGCCGGTGGCCATGGGGATCAGGCCCAGGGTTGTTGTGATTGCGGTCAGAAGGACCGGGCGCAGCCTTGTGCAGCCCGCAGCCACCACGGCGTCTCGGCAGGCCATCCCGCGGTTGCGGAGCTGGTTGATGTAATCGACGAGAACGATCCCGTTATTTACCACCACACCGGCAAGTGAGATGATTCCAACGCCTGTCATTATAATCCCGAAGCTCATGTCGAATATGGCCAGTCCCAGGAATGCGCCCCCAAGGGAGAGTATTACGGCGGTCATGATCACGAGCGGCTGACCAATGGAATCAAACTGGGTGATAAGGATAAGAGAGACCAAAAAAACCGCAACCATGAAGGCCTTTTTGAGGAAGTCCTCTGACTCCTGCTGATGCTCCTGCTCGCCTGTGAGCTGGATTTTGTAGCCCGGTGGAAGATCTATTGTCTTGAGATATTCGTCTATCCGGGCTCTGACCACGGCAGCGGGTATTTCTTCCTCATCCACATTGGCTTTAACCGTGATTACACGTTCGTTGTCGATTCGGACGATGCGGCCCAAGCTGCCGGTATATTCGAAATTCGCCACGGTTGAAAGCGGAATCAGCCGTCCATCCGGATTTGCAATGAGAAGATTCTTCAGTGTGTCCGTGTCTCTCCTGTACTCAGGCGGAAGCTGCACTGTAATGTCATAATCTTCATTCCCCTCACGGTATGTTGAGACGTCTACTCCGTTATAGGCGTTTTTTAGGGCTTTGCCTATACCTGCGGCAGAGAGTCCTGAAAGTGCGGCCTTTTGCCGGTCTATCTTGAGCCTGATTGTGGGTGAATCTCCCTCAAAGTCATCCCGGATGTCGTAGATTCCAGGAACCTGGGCTGCTTTGCCCTTGATCTCCCGGGCCAGCCGGTTGAGAATAGAGAAGTCTTTACCGGATATCTCAATATTTACCGGCAGACCGGTAGGCGGGCCTCCCTGTGCCTCCTTGATGGTAATCTTTGCTCCTGCAATATGTGCGATCCTTTTACGGATTTTTTCCACGGTTCTTTTTGAAGGATGCGGCCTGTCGCTAAAATCGATGAACTGAACCCCGATATGGCTGGGCGTGTTGCCGCTGAATATGTCCGAGCCCTCTCCTGAAACCGATACTGCAGTAGAATAAATGTTTTTAATGTTATCAAGATCGCTGACACTTGAGTACATTGTACCGTCTTTCATCAGGTGTTCTTTTAAGTCGAGTGACTTTTCGTACCCTGCTATGTCGATGTAGTTGTCTCCTTGGTCCGTATCCGCATCACGGTCGCATACAGCCATTTCAACCTGTTTTGCGATCCTGTCGCACAGTGCAAGGTCGGCCCCTTCCGGCATGTCCATGTTGACATACATAAAGGGCGGGTCCATGTCGGGAAAGAACTCCAGCGGCCTTTCAAGGCCCACTCTCAATATCCAGACCTCAAAGATGAGTGCTATCAGGCAGAACGAGATAAAGAGCATTGCAAAACGATTGTTTAATACCGTTTCCAGAAATCGTTTGTAACTTCTTAGAATAACGCCTTTTATTTCAATCGGACTTTTGCCGATCTCCTGCGTGGATTCGCCATGACTTCCATTCTCGTGTTGAAAGTCATTTTTCCCCTCTTTGAGCAGAAGTGATGCAAGGGCGGGATTGATGACCATGGCGACAAACAGGCTGGATGAGAGGGTTATGATAAGTGTGATAGGGAGATATTTCATGAACTCACCCATAATACCCGGCCAGAACATCATGGGTAAAAAGGCAGCCAGAGTGGTTGCGGTTGAACCGATTACAGGGTAGGCCACCTCGCTCGTGGCCCGCATTGCGGCCTGGACACGGTCCATGCCCTGGGATGTGAAACGGTAGATGTTTTCAATGATTACGATTGCATTGTCGACAAGCATGCCCAAGGCAAGGGTCAGACTGAAAAGCACGACCATGTTGAGGGTTATTCCCATGATACGGAGCACGATAAAGCTTAAGAACATGGAAAAGGGGATGGCAAGGCTTACAAGAATTGCATTGCGGAGTCCAAGCGCCAAAAACAGGACCATAATGACCAGGACAAGGCCGGACATCAGGTTGTTTTCAAGATCAGCCACCATGAGCCGGATCTCCTTGGCCTTGTCCATCACCTTGGTAATTTTCGTTCCCTTTGGCCATGTCGGCTCAAGCCGGGCAAGGAGTTCGTCTATCCGGTCCGTGATCTCGATAATGTTTTCCCCAGCCCTTTTTTTAACCGAGATGTTTACACCATTCCTGCCGTCTATCCTGGAGCGGCTGGTTTCCTCCTTGAATCCGTCCGAGACAAGGGCTACATCAGACAGGAAGATAGGGTGGCCTTCCCTGGACCCTACAAGTAGATGAAAAAAGTCGTCCGGGGTTTTCAGTTCGCCTGGAGTGCGCAATTTAAAGCGGCCGTCAGCCATGCGCATGGCCCCGCCGGAGACGTTTTTGTTTTCCTGGCGGAGTGTGTTTTCCACCTCCTGGGGAGAGAGTCCGAAGTAGGCGAGTTTTTCAGGCATGAATTCCACCCTGATCTCCCGTTCACGGCCGCCGGTCACTTCGACTTCCAGGACGCCTGTTACGGTTTCGATCTCGTCCGCCAGGTCGTCCGCAATCTGCTTAAGCCTGGCATGGTCCACGGTTCCGCTTAACGAAAAGACAACGATCGGCATTTCTGAAAGATTGACCTCATAGACCACAGGATCATCTTCCAGGTCCGAAGGAAGGTCTGAGTTCGCCTCATCCACCTTGTCCTTTACCTTCTGAAGGGCGTCGTCAATGTCGGTTCCGGTAGTGAATTCAATGCTTATGGAACTTACCCCTTCCGAGGAAACGGATTTGATCTCTTTTACGTTCTCAAGGCCTGTCAGTTTTTTTTCAATGTGGATCGTGACCGAGGTCTCGATATCAGGCGGGGAGACGCCGCGATAGGTGGTGGAGATGAAGACGTAGGGGATTGTAATGTCGGGTTCGTTTTCCCGGGGCAGTTCAAGGTAAGAGTAGAGACCGGCGATTATGATTATCAAGGCCAGAACGACCACGCCTGTCCGTTTTTTTATTGCAGTGTCGCTGACAATCAATTAGTTGCAGACCTCGTGATTTTATTTTTTTAGCATAAATTCGCGAGCAAGCTCGTTCCTACGGGGGATGTTCATTATATTGGCATTTATTTGTAGGAGCGAGCTTGCTCGCGAATCGGTTACACATCCTCGGGGTCTGTCACGTTCCGCACTACTCTTACAGACTGACCATCTTCAACATTTCTGTGTCCCACGATAATGACCCTGTCGCCCCGGTTCAATCCGGACGGAATCCGGATCTTCCATCCTTCCATGATGCCGGTTGTTACAGGCTGTTTTCGTGCAGTCTCATTCTTGACC
Source organism: Pseudomonadota bacterium (assembly GCA_030635485.1). GTDB lineage: Bacteria > Desulfobacterota > Desulfobulbia > Desulfobulbales > DAOVYS01 > DAOVYS01. The sequence continues at coordinate 6,889 of DAOVYS010000117.1, forward strand.
AGATAGACGAATTTTTTATTGTCTTGCGTGATTACGCTGAAGAGCGGGACGCCATAGGAGTTGTCAAAGACCCTTTTTATGACTTGGGTGCGGGCAAACATTCCGGGCAGGATATCGCCTGATGGATTCGGGATCGCGAGCCTTAATGTGTAGACCATGGCAAAAGATGCGGGTTTACTTGAAAGGAATATCTTTTTGCCTGTGATTTCACGGTTCCCCAGAGCGGCAATTGTAACCTTGCACTGCTCCACATCTCGAACAGCTGCCACGTCCTGTTCAGGGATCGCGACCTCGACCTTTAGTCTGTCGATTTTAAGGATCTCAGCGACCGGGTCTCCGTGGTCCAGCAGTTCGCCTTTTATTGCTGGAAGCGAATTTACAACACCAGCCATGGGCACTCTGATTGTGCACCGTCTGAGTTTTAGTTTTGCCTCATCAAGTGATGCGTTCAGCTCTTTAAGGACTGTCCGGGCCTCGTCGATCCGGGCCTGCGTCACAGCGGCCTGACCGCTTAAGTTTTTTAGACGATTATAATTGATTTCGGCAAGTTCCTGCCTGGCCGTAATGGAGCGGACCCTGATCTCGTAATCGCTCTTTTCAATCTCTACAAGGATCTCTCCCTCTGTGACCGCATCTCCTTCTTTTACATGGATAGACGTGATTCGGCCCGGCGTTTCGCAGCTGACGGTCAGATCGTCCCATGGCTGCATCATGGAAGGCAGGTCAATCAGATCCATCATCTTTATGGGAACCATGGTCTGGGTCACAACATTTACAGGTGGCGGCGGGGCCTGCCCGGCAGCGGCCTTTTCCGCGACAAGCCTATCCGCCTTATCCTTGATTGACACATACCCGAATGCGACAAAGGCTGCGACCACAAAGCATAGAAAGAGTGACGGCAGCCAGCCCCAGATAATGCGTGAGAATTTTTCCTTTTTTTCGGGGGGTGAATTCATATATGAACCGCAGAATATCGAATAAGGAATGTTGATGGCGTCGCAAAAAGTCCGATCTACTGCGTCGCAGCAATTTTTCAGGCACGAGGCATACCACATGTATGGCCTCGTACCTGAAAAATTACTACTCCTTGTATATCGAACTTTTTACTTAGCCATCTAA
>DAOVYS010000246.1 GCA_030635485.1 Pseudomonadota bacterium
AAGGGCTCATCGGCGCCTACCTCTTACGGACCGGCAAAATCAGCCGGGAACAATTGGATAAGGCAAGATCGAAAAAGAGACCGGATGAGTTGCTAGGTGATACTCTGGTAAGACTCGGTGTTACTACTGAAGAAAAAATCGTCAAGGCATTTAAGGATAATCTTAAGCTCGATTTCGTAGATCTGGCAAAAACAAGGCTGGATCCGGCTGTGGTCAAATTCCTGCCCAGAGATCTTTGCGAAAAAAACAGGCTTATCCCGATCAAATTAACGGGCAGGCAGATGATTCTGGCCATGGCAGACCCTTCCGATATCTTCAAATGCGATAACATCTCAATGATGACCAGCCTGAAGGTAGATCCGGTCATTGCGAGTTCGACCGCCATACTTAAACAGATAAGAAAGGTTTACGGAGACTACAAACAAGATGGCGATGATATTGAGATAATTTCCGGGAAGGAGTCTCGGGGTGAAGATTTTGAGGACGAGATTGACATCATTATTGAGGAAGAAGAACGAATAAATATCCAGGAACTTATCAATTCCTCCGATGTTCCGCCGATCATCAGAATAGTCAATGCAATCATTTCCGAAGCATTGCGCAGCAAGGCCAGCGACGTTCATATTGAGCCAAAAAGCGACTACTCGCTTGTACGTTACCGGATAGACGGCATGCTGGTCAGTAAGATACGGATTCCGTCCGAACTTCATCGAGCCGTGATTTCGCGCATAAAAATCATATCAAAAATGGATATCTCGGAGAGGCGTCTTCCCCAGGACGGCAGAATGACATTAAAGGCGGGCACCAGGTTTATTGATGTCAGGGTGGCCACAATGCCGACCATAAATGGGGAAAAGGTGGTCATGAGGATTCTCGACAAAAGCGCTTCCATTAAAAGCCTGGAAGAGCTCGGAGTGCTTGCCGACGACCAAGTCAAAATTAAATATATGCTCAACAGACCGCAAGGCATGCTCATTGCCACAGGCCCGACCGGCAGCGGCAAGACAACCCTGCTCTATTCCATGCTTAATATGATGTTGAGCAGCGCCAAGAATTATCAGACCATTGAGGACCCGGTCGAATATTTCCTGGACCAGGCCAATCAGATCTTTGTGCGTGAAAAAACCGGGTTGACATTTCCTTCGGTTCTTCGCGCTACCCTGAGGCAGGACCCCGATGTTATCCTGGTAGGAGAAATACGCGACCGTGAAACAGCTGACATTGCCTTTAAGGCCGCTCTTACGGGACATATGGTGCTTTCATCCCTGCATACGAATTCATCGGTCTCTTCAATTACCAGATTGATTGATATGCAGGTAAAACCCTACCTGATCGCCTCCGCGCTTGAAGGTATCATAGCCCAGCGCCTGGTCAGAAAAATATGCCGGCACTGCAAAAAGGAAGACTCCCCTGATCCTGAGATTCTGAAACTCTTGAATATTCCACAAGATAGGATTCCGGCAAAGGTGTTTCAAGGAAAAGGCTGTCATGTCTGCAACAACACAGGTTATGCCGGACGAACCGGAGTGTTTGAATTTTTTATCCTGAACGATGATTTCAGACATTTCATCAGCAGTGATTATAAGGAGGCTAAATTATTAAAAATGGCCAGGGGAGCAGGCATGACCAGTTTAATGGAAAACGGCGTCCAAAAAGTTCTGATGGGCGAGACTACCCTGGACGAATTACTGAGGGTCATAGGGGCGCAGACCAGACATGAACACCAATGCGATAACTGCAGGAAAATGGTTGAGACAGGTTTTCTGTTTTGCCCCTATTGCGGGACCGTTAAGCGGAATTTATGCTTAAATTGCATGATTCCGCTGGAAGAAGATTGGATGGCATGTCCCGCATGCGGCAAGGAAAAGGCGCATCCCAACGAACAATAGCAGGAGGCAAGGAAGAACATGAACAGAATTCTTGTTGTTGATGACGAGCCTCATACTTTACGGGCCATAGAGAGAATTTTTCTGGATAAAGAAAACGTGGAGCTGGATTTTGCCGATAACGGCGCAACAGGGCTTGAAAAAGTGCAATCATTTTCGCCGGATGCGGTTTTGCTGGATATCGCAATGCCGGGCATGGATGGATACGAAGTCTGTCGCAGGATTAAATCGAACTCTTCCACTGCCGGAATCATGGTTCTGCTCGTGTCTGCAAAAACTTCCCTTGAAGACAGGCTGAAGGGATATGAAGTCGCTGCGGACGATTACATTACAAAGCCTTATGACCCCGAAGAATTAAAGGCCAAGGCCGGAATCCTTCTTCGATTAAAACAAATTCAAGACGAGCTGAAAGAGACCAATCTGAATCTTGAGGCCTTAGTGGAACAAAAAACCAGAGAATTAATCAAAAAGGAAAGACAGGCCTTGATAGGACAAATGATACAGGGAATTGTCCACAATTTGAGAGGACCTCTCACTGCCACAAGCGGTTTTGCCCAATTGGCCCAAAGCATACTCGAAGATTGTATTTCAAAGGCCGGGGATTATTCAAAAGATCTGGAGCGCGACCTTAAGAAAATAGACGGTTTCTTGAATGACAACTTAACTGCTCAAAAAAGACTTGAGCAGTTAATTGACAATTTACTCGTAAAAGGCAGGAAAGACGCGTCCCCTCAAAAGACGCCGCTGGATCTAAATAAAGTAATAACCTCAGAGCTTAATTTTTTAGAGGCTGACATGGATATCAAACATAAAATAAAGAAGAATCTGAATCTTGCATCCGACCTCCCATCTTTTTTGGGCCTTTATTCCGACTTTTCACAAATCTTCTGCAATTTAATCCAGAATGCGGCCCATGCGATGAAAAAAAGTCCTGTTAACGAACTCACCATAACAACTACTTATGACGAGCGGAATATTATCATCGATTTTCAGGATACAGGAACAGGAATTGACCCGCAAATCATAGACAAAATTTTCGAACCCTTTTTTTCCACCAAGGCCATTAAAGATACGGCGCAGGAGGGAGAACCGGTGGGCACCGGTCTCGGCCTTTATACATGTGCGGAGATAATCAAGTCCTATGGCGGCGAAATCAAAGTCAAAAACGTCCCGGACAAGGGAGCGTGTTTCTCGATTTTAATTCCGACCTCGTTGAGTGGTTGAGCCAACACTGCCAGTAATTGGCTAATCCAGAAAGTTGCGTGAGTAACAAATCGGAGACTGAACAAATGGCTGCATCAGACAAAGCCGTTCCGCAAGACCGCTCTTTTACCATTATCATTATTGAGGACAGCAGGTTTCAGGCTGAATTTCTCAAACAGTTGCTGACCGAAACCGCTGAAGGACTATACGAAATCGATTGCGCGGGCAGGCTTAATGAGGGTCTCCGGCTGATCAGCGACAGACAGTATGACCTGCTCATCCTGGACCTCAACTTGCCGGATTCCAAGGGACTAGAGACCATGAAAAGTGTCCAGAGACAGAACCGGGACCTGGCAATTGTTCTCAATACAGGCATTAATGATGAAAAACTTGCCATTGAGGCTTTGCGTCGCGGAGCACAGGACTATCTTATTAAAGGAGAGCCCCCGCACAGGATAGTGCAATCCATACGGTACGCCCTTGAGAGGAAAAGAATTCTGGAAAGGCTAAAAGAGTCACAGTCTCAGGTAATGCAGCAGGAAAAAATGGCCTCCATAGGCCAGCTTGCAGCAGGTGTTGCCCATGAAATCAACAATCCCATTGGTTTCATATCCAGCAACCTCTCT
>DAOVYS010000259.1 GCA_030635485.1 Pseudomonadota bacterium
AAACTGAGCTTTTATCTCTTTCCGGATATATCATTTTACGAGCTGTTCCAAAAAATCAACGGGTCGGTTGAAACCGAGCCCCTCTCATCATCCCGCCCGCATCACTCCATCATGGCGGTCCTGGACAGTGAGGGCAATTAGAAATTACGCAATTACGAATTACGAATTGGAATGGAAATTCTTTTTCAAACAATTCGTAATTCCTAATTCGTAATTCGTAATTATAAATGAATCGACCAGCCAATTTCATAGCCAAGATATCCGAGATATTTGGACCTGACGGCGTTCTTTCCCAAAAGCTGCCGATGTATGAATACAGGCCCGGCCAACTCAAAATGGCCGAGGCTGTTGCCCAGGCCCTGTCAATCGAATCCGACAAGGCAAGTAAACTTGCAGTCGAGGCAGGGACCGGAATCGGTAAAACACTGGCCTACCTTGTCCCTGCGGCGCTCAGCCGCCGGAAAATTATCGTTTCAACCGGCACACTCAACCTCCAGGACCAGATCCTGAACAAGGAAATCCCGTTTATAAAAAAACACATTGACCAGGAACTTTCAGCACTCTGCGTAAAAGGCAGGCAGAACTACATCTGCCTTTACCGCTTCAAACAGCTTGCCGCAACACCCCAGGCAAACCTGTCTGAGCAGACCGCCGAGTTTACCGAGATTGCGGAATGGCTCAAAAAAACCGCTACCGGAGACCGTGCCGAACTCTCATGGCTGCCGGACAATTCTCCGCTCTGGCACGATATAAGTTCGACAGCAAGCCAGTGCCTGGGAATACACTGCCCTGAAGGTCCATCATGCTTTATAAATGAACTCCGGAAAAGGGCTGCCAGGACGCCTTTGTTGATCGTAAACCACCATCTCTTTTTTTCAGATCTAGCCCTGCGCAGATTCGGGTTTGCCGAAGTGCTTCCCCGTTACGAATCCGTAATCTTTGACGAGGCGCACCATCTTGAAAACGTGGCCACACGCTATTTTGGAATATCATTCAGTCTCTATCAACTCCTCGATCTGGTACAGGATATTGAAAAACTGGCCGAAACATCGATGAAAAAACAAGATCAAGGGGAAATAATCCAGACAGCGCGGGCAGCCGCAACACAGGCAAATCTCTTTGCCGGCCTGTTTCCCAGAGAGAGAGGACGGTTCCATCTCACGGATTTCATTGACAAGACCCCATCCTGGGAATCCGAACTGAACTCCCTTGACGAGCGTATCACATCACTCTGCCGCCGACTCGAACCACTCCTGGTTTTAAGCGAGGCATATAACGGCATGCTGCGGCGATGCGAGGAACTGCTGACCAATTTAAAAATGGTAACCGCAGAGGAAAACCCTTCATATGTGTTCTGGTATGAACGGAGGGAGAGATCCCTGCTCCTCTCAGCCTCTCCTATCGAAATAGCAACGGAGATGCGGGAACATCTTTATGAACAGACAAAAAGCGTGATCTTCACATCCGCCACACTCACCACATCCGGTGATTTTACCTATTTATTCGACAGGCTCGGCCTTTCAGACGATACGACACGAGAGACAATCCATACACCCTTTGATTATAAAGGTCGCACTCTGCTCTACATTCCTGACAACAATTTTCCGCAACCCGGACATCCCTCCTTTTTTGATGAGCTTGAGCGAAAAATTTATGATATTCTCATGGCCTCAAACGGCCGCGCCCTGTTACTATTCACAAGCGTGAACGGGATGAAGACCGTATACAATTCCCTGTCAGGCCGGCTGCCGTTTCCTCTGCTGATCCAGGGCTCGGCCCCCAGGTCGGTTCTGCTTGAGACCTTCCAAAAGCGGACGGATTCCGTGCTCCTTGGGGTGGCAAGCTTCTGGGAGGGAGTAAATGTTCCTGGCGAGGCGTTAAGCTGCCTGATCATCGACAAATTGCCTTTTGAAGTGCCGAACGATCCGGTTCTCATGGCCCGGGTCAACAAAATTCGTGAACAAGGCGGCAATCCATTTTTCGATTTCCAGGTTCCAAGGGCCATTCTGGCGCTCAGGCAGGGAGTTGGACGGCTGATGAGAAACGCTACGGATCGAGGGCTGATTGCTATCATGGATGTCCGATTATTTACAAAACGCTATGGCCGCACCTTTTTAAAAAGTCTTCCCGCAAGCCCGGTCACCAGAGATCAGGCCGACATTGAGTTATTTTTTTCAAAGGATGTAACTATTCAGCGTGATGCCGAGATATAGCTTATAACCAAAGGATAAAAAAACGTGAACAATACTGAACTGCTTGCACTCCTCAAACCCGAGGCGGCAATGGTTGACAACGTGATGCGCGATGATCTCGCAACCATTGAAAGCCCGGAACTTTTCAAAGTCATTCACCACGCGATCTTTAACGGCGGGAAACGAATCCGACCCCTTCTCGCGGTACTGGCTTCACAACTATGCGATGAGCGGGACCAATCGCAGAAGACCGGGGAAACCGGTGATATTTACAAATTCGCCATTACATTTGAATATCTCCATGCCGCAAGTCTTCTGCATGACGACGTAATTGACCACGCAGACAAACGACGGGGCCGGACCGCGGCCAATGTGATCTGGGGGAATACGCCCGTTATACTGGCAGGGGATTTTCTCCATGCCAGGGCAATGCTCCTGGCAGGCACTGCCGGAACCGTTGAATGTTTAAAGATTATCTCCAAGGCCACATCCGCGATGGTGGAGGCTGAATTTCTTCAATTACAAAACGTAGAGCAGGTCGATTATTCGAAAAAAAACTATTTCCGGGTCTTAAACGGTAAAACCGCGGCCCTGATCGAAGCGGCATGCGAGACAGGCATAATACATGCAGGCGGAAACGATCAGGAACGAAACGCCTTACACTCATACGGGACAAACCTGGGCCTCGCCTTTCAGATTGTCGACGATCTACTCGATTACCTTGGAGATTCAAACAAAACCCGAAAGGCGACACAAAGCATCATGGGTGTGGGGAAAAGAGCACATGCACTTA
>DAOVYS010000048.1 GCA_030635485.1 Pseudomonadota bacterium
CTTTTAAAATATTTTTCCGGATTCAGGCCATTCTCTTTCATCCATGCCCGTGGATATTTATACCCCCCTGTCGACTCTTTTGACCCGAATGCAAAGGATTTTCCCTTTAAGGCGGAAAGCCTCAACAACCCGGATCCTTTTCTGGTAATCAGATACGAGCTGTAAGACAATTTGCCTGTCTTTTTCCATCTTACAGTTGCGACATATCTCAATTCAGGATAAACCTCTTTTACCACGACATAGGGAGAAGCACCGAAAAATCCGATATCCAGTTCCCCTGCCGACATCCTTGTAATCATCGCTTCATAATCCCTCAAGATAATAAGGCGCACCTCTCTATCCAGGACATCTTCCAGATATTCGACCATTTTTTCAAAACCAATTCGTGTGGATACCGGCCCCCAATAAGGAGGCGCGGCAAAAATCAGCCCCCCGCGTGCATGGACCTCACTGATAATTGCATCATTTTTCAGTGCTATATCGCTCTCCGTTATTCCGGAGTCATCCGCAATACAGATGGCGGCAAAAAAAATAAGAACAAAATTAAGCAGAAGTATTCGCATTGTGGTTTTCCAAGTCCTGATAATCAAAATTATGTAACTATTCAGCGGCACTCCATTAGGAAGGCGATCAGGTTGCCCAGCATACTGATGATGTATAGCTGATCAACCTGCTTGGTTCCCTATGAAGCGCTGCAAAATAGTTACAGTTCGGTGGGGTTAGCTATATTTCGGCATCATGCTGAATAGTTACAAAATTATTAAATAATGCTACGATATTTCCACATTAAGCTCTACAATAGATATAAAAAATATGATAGCAGATAGAATAGAGAGAGTAAAAATTTAAAGGTAAGTCCTCAAAATGAACCGGCAGTCACTTGTAAAAAAGTTCATTGTCTTATGCCTCCCCCTTGCGCTCTTGTCAGGCTTAGTCGGGATAACCGTGTTTGTGAAGGCGGCCAAGGAAACGGGCAACTCTTCTAGGAGCAGGGGGCCATATCGCCTATGAAAAATCTGAAAGGCAAGATGTCGGGTTTTATAGCGGTCAAGGAAGATATTACCGAGAAAAAAAACTATGAACAGGAATTGAGACGCCTTGGATCATTTCCAGAGGACAATCCGAACGTGGTTGTTGAGATGGACCTGGAATCAGGTGTCACATATATGAATCCTACCTGCCAAAAAAGATTCCCGGAGATAAAGGAGAAGTACCGTAACCATCCCCTGTTCAAAAAAATTCCCGCCCTTATCCCATTGTTTTTAAAAGGCGAAATCGAAAAAATTGAAGACGAGATATCCGTAGATGACAAAATATTTGAGCGGATAATAAAATTCGTCCCGCACGGGAAAATCATCCGGGTTTATGCGGTGGACATCACTCACCACAAAGAGGTGGAAAAGGAGCTGCTTATAACCACCCAAAAGGCTGAGGAGGCCAACAGGCTGAAGAGCGAGTTCCTGACCAACATGAGCCATGAAATCCGCACTCCCATGAATGTGATTATGGGTTTTACCGACATACTGCTCATGGATGAGTCTAATCCGGAACGTAAGGAGCATCTTGAGGTCATCCAGCGTGCCGGCGAAAACTTACTGAATCTTATTAACAAAATACTTGACTTTTCCAAGATTGAGGCAGGTGTCTTCGACGTGGCAAACGAGGTCTTTTCACTACACCAGGCGCTGGAAAATATACGTGACATATTTCAGGACAAGAGCAAAAAAGCAGGTGTCACCTTCCGGATGGAGATCCCGGATTCCCTGCCGACAGGCGTTAGAGGAGACGAGCACCGACTGAATCAGATGCTCCTGAATCTCGTGGGCAATGCATTCAAGTTTACAAAACAGGGCTCTGTTTCCTTAAAATGCAGGTATGAAAACGGGACTGCGGCCATAATGGTCACAGACACCGGTATCGGTATACCGAAAGACAAGTTAGATTCCATCTTTTCACCGTTCATGCAGGTTGACGCCTCAACTACACGCATATACGGTGGTACGGGCCTGGGACTCAGTATCACGAAACGGCTCGCTGAGCTCATGGGTGGGACAATTTCAGTAAAAAGCAAAGAGGGAGCCGGTTCCTCGTTCACCCTGACGCTCCCGCTGCCCGAGGCGTCGGGAGTACAATTTGACACATCTTCCCCGCGCCCTGAAAAAACGATATCTGAAGGAACAACAATTGTTGAAAAGTGGTTTGCAACAGGCAGGGACATCTTTAATACCACGGAATATACGCGTATATGCATCTCAAATCTCCCTGACAAGATTTCACGCCTCAAAGATGCTGTCTTTGACCAGAACAGGGAGGACATCCACTTTATTGTGCATGACCTGAAGGGATCGACCGGGAATCTTGGAATGAATGAGATTTTTGAGATCGCGTCGGAGATCAACGATCTGGTCATAAAGGAGCCGCTTGACATGCCCAGGATCAGGCCGCTTTCCCATAGAATCGAAGAAATTGTCTCATCCATTCCAGCCTCCTACTTTACTTTCAAAACTCCTGATTTCCGGCAATCTCACGAAAATGAAACGGATTTCAAGATACTGGTTGCTGAAGACAACGATTTGAACCAGCGCCTGATGGTAAACCTTATTGAAAGGGTGAACCTGGGGACGGACCTGGCGTCAAACGGCAAAGAGGCACTTGAAATGCTTGGGCGCACAAAATACGACCTGCTCTTTCTGGACATGCAGATGCCTGTCATGGACGGCATGGAAACCATATCCAAGATCAGAACAGATGAAAATTTAAGAGACCTGCACGTAATCGCCCTCACAGGCCATACCATGAAAGGCGCTGCGGACAGATATATCAAAGCAGGATGCAATGACTACCTTGCAAAGCCGATTGACAGGCATAAATTTTTTGACCGGATTAACACTCTTGTGGCCAAAAAGCTTAAACAAGAGATGGGGAAAAAAATCAGTGCTAAGGGTAAAGGCCATGAATCCGCAGATCATATGAACGGCGGTTTTCAACTGACTGCCGGGCAGGTCGAGCGGATTGAGGCGGTAGTGTCAGGCCTTAAGACAAACATGAGGATCTTTAAGCCCGACGAGGTGAAAATTCTAGCGGATTCCCTGTCAAAATTTTCTAATGAAACAGGGATCCCCCATATCAGGGAGCAATTATACAGTGCGGTTAAATCATTTGATGATCAGGTCCTCATGCCGGTCATCTCGAGACTGGAGGCGTTAATACATGAGCAGACCGAATCAGGATCGAAAAAGCAAGATACTGATAGTTGACGATATTTCCGCGAACAGAAGGCTTATTGCAGATATCCTCTATAATACAGGGAATTACAACATCATGACAGCTGCGGACGGCATGGCGACTATCGAGGCAATCGAGGTCGATCTTCCGGATCTTGTCCTTCTGGACATCATGATGCCTGGGATGGATGGATACGAGGTTGCCCGGATATTAAAGGGAAAGGAGGCGACCCGTGACGTCCCGATAATTTTCATTACCGCAAAGACCGACCTTGAGAGCAAGATTGCCGCCTTTGAGCACGGCGGAATCGACTACATTACCAAGCCCTTCAACCGGCATGAACTCCTGGCCAGAGTCGGTGCGCATGTTCAATTGAAGAACCTGCAGGACGACATGAGGGAAAAAAACAGGATGCTGGAAGACAGGGAAATTCATCTAGTTCACCTTGTGGATGAAAAGACAAAAAAAATAGAAGAGGTGACTCATGCCCTGGTAACCGCACTTGAAGACGCGAATCTGGCAAATGATGACGACACGGGAAACCACATCAAGCGGGTAAGCGGTTACTCGGCGGTTCTGGCCGAATCCCTTGGTCACGAGAGTCAATTCGTGAAACGGATCAAACTGTTTTCATCCCTCCATGACGTAGGCAAAGTCGGCATCTCGGACTTTATCCTGAAAAAACCGGGTAAATACACGCCTGAGGAATTTGAGCAGATGAAGAAGCATGTCGAGATCGGGGGGCGGATGCTTGAGAACAAAGTTCTTGACCCGATGGCGAGAAGTATTGCAATGTATCATCATGAAAAATGGGCCGGTAACGGCTACCTAGCAGGATTGGCGGGTGAAGACATACCGATTGAAGCCAGGATTGTTGCGCTTGCGGATGTGTTTGACGCGCTGACCACAAAGAGAGTTTACAAGGAACCATTTTCCATTGAAAAAACGGAAAAGATCCTCTCGGAAGAACGGGGCCGTCACTTTGATCCACAGGTCGTAGATGCATATTTTGACGCAAGAGACACAATACACTGGATTATGAAAAAACTTGTTTAGAGTGGGGATGATTTTAATTTAAGATCAAGGAGGGGGATAAATGTCGGAAAAATTGAAAGGCGCTTTTGTTCAGAGGGATAAAAAATCTTATGCTGTGGTGCCCAGGACTCCCATGGGCATGATAACGCCCGATATTTTGGAAAATTTGGCAGGAGTAGCGCGTAAATATGAGATTCCGATTATTAAAATTACCTCTGGTCAGCGTATCGCACTGGTGGGGCTGAAACCGGAAATCATTGATGATGTATGGAAAGAACTCGGCATGGACGTCGGACCCGCCAGTGAATTGTGCGTCCATTATGTGCAGGCATGCCCAGGCAATGCCGTATGCAAGTTCGGCTTACGGGATTCACTGGGGTTAGGCGGCAAACTGGAAGAGCTCTTCGTTGGCATGGAACTTCCCGCAAAGGTCAAGATCGGTGTCTCCGGCTGCCCGCTTAATTGCGGTGAAGGATATATGCGGGATCTCGGCGCATTTGGAAAGAAATCGGGTTGGACCGTAATGTTTGGAGGCAACTCGGGAGGCAGACCCAGGATCGGTGATGTAATCGCTGAAAAGATGAATGAAGATGAGGTCATTGACCTTGCCAAGAGGTGTTTTGAGTATTACGGGAATAATGGTAAAAATAAAGAGAGAACAGCCCGTTTTATCAACCGGATCGGTATTGAGGAATTCAAGAAGGCTGTTCTATTGTAAATATTCGGCTTGATCCCGGAAAATAGCTAGAACCACAAAAATGTTTGGCAGCGCTTCACAGGGAGGTGAGCAGGCTGATCGCCTTCCTGTGGAGTGCTGGCAAACATTTTTTCTATAAGGAGGTGCTGATGGAGAAACAAACATTTACAATTCCGAACATCAGCTGTGGTCATTGCGTCAATAGTGTCAAGGAAGAACTTTCCGAACTTGACGGTGTGGCAAAGGTCGAGGGCGACGCCCAAAAAAAGAAAATTACGGTTGAGTGGGAAGCCCCGGCAACTGATGAAAAAATCAGGGATAAGCTGAAAGAGATCAACTATCCCGCAGCCTGACGTCCCATCCCATGGATCACCTGAAAGTCACCCTGCCCATAACCGGGATGACATGCGCCAACTGCGCATCAAACATTGAAAGGTCCGTCAAAAAACTGGACGGCATGGCGGAGACATCCGTCAATTTCGCATCCGAACAGCTGATTGCCCGGTTTGACCCAAAACAACTTCGTCTGGCCGACGTTGTGGAAAAGATCCGCAGCCTCGGTTTCAAGGTCGTCACCACAAAGGTCGAGTTCCCTGTCTCAGGCATGACGTGCGCAAACTGCGCCATGAATATTGAAAAAACCCTGAACAGACTGCCGGGCGTTATCAGTGTGTCCGCCAATTTCGGAGCTGAACGGGTTTCAATTGAATTCACCCCTTCTGTTTCCAACATGGGCGATATTAAGTCCGCAATCGAAAAGGCAGGTTTCACTCCAATCCGCCCTGATGATGAGGTTGATGAGGAAGATGCGGAGGCGACAGCACGGGCCGCCGAGACCAGGGATCAGACGAAAAAATTCATTGTTGGAGTTATATTTGCCCTGCCCCTCTTTTTGATCAGTATGGGCCGTGATTTCCATATGACCGGGGCCTGGAGCCATGCGGCCTGGGTAAACTGGTTTTTCCTGGCCCTTGCAACGCCGGTCCAGTTTTATACTGGTTGGGATTACTACATCGGGGCGGCAAAAAACCTGAAAAACAAAACCGCGAACATGGATGTCCTTGTGTCCATGGGATCATCGGTCGCCTACTTCTATTCATTTTTTGTCCTTATCTTTCCAGAACTGGGCGCCCATGTCTATTTTGAGACGTCCGCCGTAATAATCACACTTATAAAACTGGGCAAGTTGCTCGAATCGCGCACAAAATCCAGGACCGGCGGCGCGATCCGCAGGCTAATGGATTTTACTCCCAAGACGGCTACCTTAATTGAACACGGAGTTGAAAAAGAGGTTCCCTTAAAGCAGGTTATAACCGGCCACACCCTGATTGTCCGTCCCGGAGAACGGATACCGGTTGACGGGGTGATTATTGCCGGAGAATCATCGGTTGATGAGTCTATGCTGACAGGTGAACCGCTGCCCGTTGACAAACAGACGGATGATATGGTCGTTGGAGGGACCATAAACAGGGACGGAGTCCTCACCATTACCGCAACACGGGTGGGTCGGGAAACGGCCCTTGCCCAGATAATCCGCCTGGTAAGGGAGGCCCAGGGGAGCAAGGCCCCTGTTCAGGCATTGGCAGACCGGGTTGCATCAATATTTGTTCCAACGGTAATTGCCGTTGCGTTATTCACTTTTGGAATATGGTGGGGAGTAACAGGTGAATTTGTCCCGGCCATGACCAGGCTGGTTGCGGTACTCGTAATCGCCTGCCCATGCGCACTGGGCCTTGCCACGCCAACTGCAATCATGGCTGGAACCGGGAAAGGCGCTGAAAGCGGCGTGCTCTTCAAAAACAGCGATGCACTGGAAACGGCAACCAGACTCGATACAATGGTCCTGGACAAAACCGGCACTATAACAGAGGGGAAACCGGCTGTTTTCGACATCATCTTTTTTGAGTCTGTTTGCGCGAACCGGGAAGATTTGTTAAAAACGGCCGCCTCGGCTGAAAAGGGATCCGAACATGGCCTGGGCAAGGCAATTGTATCCGAAGCAGAGACCCGTGGACTCACACTTTTTGCGGTTGAGGATTTCAAGGCCTCGGGAGGACTCGGAATCCAGGCGAGATTGGAGGGCAGGCTGGTCAGAGTCGGGAAGCCGGGGTGGTTTATGGAATCCGGCATCAATCTCGAAAAGATCACTGATACTATCAGCACTCTTCAATCCCAGGGGAAAACCGTGATGGTTGTCGTGATTGAAAACGAACCAGCGGGCCTGATCGCGGTTGCGGACACAATAAAGGCCGATTCAGAAGAAGGGATCAGACAACTCAAGGAGCAGGGCCTTTCCATAATCATGCTCACAGGCGACAATTACGCCACAGCCAGGTCCATTGCAGCAGGACTTTTAATCGACGAGGTCATTGCAGAGGTTCGGCCCGAAGAAAAATCCGCCCAGATCAAGGCTCTTCAGAAACAAGAGAAAAGGGTCGGAATGGTCGGAGACGGTATAAACGATGCACCGGCCCTGGCTCAGGCTGAAGTGGGCTTTGCGATCGGGACAGGCACGGACGTTGCCATTGAAACAGCGGGCATTATTCTGTCAAGCGGCAGTCTGACCGGTGTATCCCGTGCAATAAGACTCAGCAAGGCAACAATGCACATAATACGGCAAAACCTCTTTTTCGCATTTTTTTATAACATCATCCTGATACCCCTTGCTGCCGGAGTGCTGGCCCCGTTTGGCTCCCTGCCCTATTTTCTGAGAGAGCTTCACCCGATTCTGGCTGCCCTTGCCATGGCAATGAGCAGTATTTCCGTGGTAACCAACAGCCTGCGCCTTTCTAAAATGAAATTGTAACTATTCAGCCAACCCTTTCCCTAATAAAATCAATCGTGTAGGTTGGGTTAGCGAAGCGTAACCCGACAAAAACCAAGTTGAAAGCGTCGGGTTACGGCCTATCGGCCTAACCCGACCTACATAAGACGTTGTTTTTCTGCAGATGGAGTAGCCCAATATTTACATTTTTGATTGCTCACATAGAATATTCCAATTATTTTGAATCAAAAAATTCAACCTGTTAAGGATGCGACATGACTTCCGTGGATTTTGACCTTCGTCAGCTGGAGATATTCTGTAAGGTAGTTGACCTGGGCAGTTTTTCAAAGGCAGCCAAAAAGGTCTTCCTGGCCCAGGCCTCTGTCAGCGAAAGAATCGCCACACTGGAAAAAGGTGTGGGCGCCAGGCTTTTAGACCGTCTCGGCAGACAGGTAGTACCTACCAAGGCAGGAAAACTCCTGTACAAACACGCGACATTACTCCTGGATCATAAGAGGACGATATGCCTTGAAATGGAAAATTTCCTGGGCAACAGGCAGGGCCGAATCCATATCGGGGGCAGCACTATTCCCGGAGAATACATTCTCCCCAGCCTCATAGGCCGCTACAAAAAAAAGTATCCTCTTGTCACGGTTCTTCTTACCATTGGCGACACGAGTGAAATAAAAGAACTGGTCTTGCAGGGTGATCTTGAACTGGCCATTATCGGAGCAAAAAGTTCCCACAAAAATCTCGTTCACTATGAACTGTGGCAGGATGAGCTGGTCCTGGCGGTTCCCGCGGGCCACCAATGGGCAAAAAAAAAGAAAGTCTCTCTAAAAGAGCTGCTTGACGAGACCTTTGTCCTTAGAGAAAAGGGCTCCGGAACCTTAAAAATCCTGGACAGCTTTCTAAACGATTCCGGATCAAAAGGTGAAAGTGATCTCAAGGCAGCGGCTCGCCTTGGCTCATCAACCGCTGTTATGGAGGGCATAAAGGCAGGCCTCGGCGTATCCATCCTCTCGTCCACAGCCCTTAAGACGGAATTAAAAGCAGGCTCCATCAAGGCCTTGAGAATCAAGAACCTCCCTATGTTCCGCAGCTTCTATCTTATCAGGGACAAAAGAAGAATCTCTTCTCCCCTGTGCCGATCCATGCTCGACTTTCTGCTGACCACTTCGCACAAGCCTTCAGGCTGACATAATTGATCAATCCGGACATGTCTAACATGTATCATGATCGAACAGTGTCTCATATTAAAATGAGACACTGTTCGATTGTAACGAGAACAACTCCCTTCACAGCGATCTATCGAGCATGTCATGAATCCTGGAATGGCCGCCATTCTACAAAAGCTGTCTCACAACACATTCTACATGAGACACCACCAACGCCCTGATTATTTCTCCAGCCACCTCCTGTCAAGGCTAACCACTTAATATTAAAAGAACAATCCATCCACCCCTGCAAGCTGACAGTCCGTTCAGTCCCTGGCACGACTATTGCAAAATCTTTGTATTAAAGACAATGCAAATAATCGGCAACTACATACAGGCAAACGACAAAATTATGGGGGTAACACCATGATGAATTTGGCGGAACTAAAGGCTGATCGCAAATTGGTGAATGAAATCGACTGGCACATGACGCCTGAAAAGGCTGTAACAATGTTCCTGGAATGGGGAACAGGGTGGTACGACTACAAGGACTACAACTTTATCAATTCGCACAACGACGAGAAAATTTACTTTGTGCTTTTTGATTGGGAGGAGCCGCCTCAGGCGACTCTGATCGACAGAACGACGAAAGGGGCTGAAGAAGTTGCCAAGGTAACGGTGCCCAAGGATCTTTTTTTTGAAGCGTGTGAAGAGGACGGCTACCGCACAGGAGTCGGCGTCCACCCTCTCAACAAGTCACTCAAGGAATGGATGCGCAAGGAAATAGACGGCCCGCCATTAGATTTCAGTTACGGAAACTAGCCCATCCATGACAGCCTTCAACAGTATCATTTCCGCGGCGGGCGGAATGATACTGTTGGGTTAAAACGAACAGACCTTATTACGTCCTTGCGCCTTGGCATAATAGAGGGCCTTGTCCGTTTTGGAAATAAGGCCTTCAAAGGAATTGGCATCTTCACCAAGAGTTGCGACCCCAAAGCTACAGGTCAATTTAAGGCCGTGCCTGGACTGAAATGACATCTCCTCAACATGTTTTCTTACGTCATCGGCAAGGTTACATGCTAACTGCTTACTGGAATTCAGAAGCAGAATGGCAAATTCATCTCCTCCGTATCTGGCCACAACGTCACTCTGTCTCAGCTGGCTCCGTAAAGTTTTGCCAAGCCAGGCCAGGACAGCATCACCAGTCGGGTGGCCGTAATTGTCATTTATGGCTTTAAAATAGTCAATATCGACCAGTATCATGCTCATAGAAACCTGATAGCGCCTGGAGCGTTCCAGTTCATCAACCAGACGTTCGTTAAAATAGCGCCTGTTGTGCAATCCGGTCAACTCATCTCTTATCGATGCGTCAACCGTTCTTTTATGAAGCTTGGAGTTATTTATAGCCACTCCCACGCCATATGCGATAACGGCAAGCACTGTAACCTGATCGTCGGTAAACTGTTCATCATCATTCCTGCAGTCAATCAGCAGAATTCCTTCGACAGACTCGATCTTGCTTTGTGTAAAGATAGGACATTTCTTGCAGATCTCCTGGTGCTCCTCAACCGACATTTCATCGCCGTTAAAACATTTAACCCCCGGCACCAGCCAGCAACGTAAAAATTTTCTGGCATTAGCCGGGCAATCAATTACCTTGCAGTTTTTTGCCTCCCAGCACCTGATATGATTCTGATTCGTTATAGGGATAACCGCAAAATTCTCTAAACCCAGCTGCCGGGCATATGGATCATCGTGGGCAGACTCTTTCCATATGGGAAATCCCGATATCAACGGCCTTGTAAGAATAAACTCTTCCCTTACCGGTATTTCCAGTCCATTGATTGAGCCTGAATCAAACCCGCTGCATAACTTCCCCTGCAGCACACCCCGTTTATGCTTGACAAAAAAGAGGCCGACCCGGCCGACAGGAAAAATATCCCCCACCAATTCGACAAACTTTCTCTCAATCGCATCAATATCCATCTCTTCATATATGAGAGAAAGCATTTCCAGTGCAGCCAGATAGTCGGTTTTCATACATTCTTATCCTGTTCGGTTGACATTGATTTTCCATGCACCACTTTTCTTCATTATTATTTATACTACTTTCGAAGTTATATTGATAATCTGAAACTGATTTTTGTCGGGTTACGCTTCGCTAACCCAACCTACACGATTGATTTTATTATGGAAAGGGCTGGCCGAATATTTACAAAATATTTATTCGTGACCCTGATAGATTGCAAAATAGGTGACAGGCACGACAAGCAGCGTAAAGGCGGTCGAGGCAAACAGACCGAAGATAAGCGCCCAGGCCAGACCCGAAAAAACAGGATCAAGGGTAATGGGCCAGGCGCCGATGGCGGTTGTCATGGCAGTAAGCAGAATCGGACGCATTCTTATTGCTCCACTATTAAGAATAGCTTCCTTTAACGGTGTCTTCCTTTTAATTTCTCCCTGTATGAACTCAATCAACACGAGCGAATTTCTAATCACTATCCCTCCCAGGGCAATCATCCCGATCATGCTGGTGGCCGTAAAAAACACAGGATTCAGAAACCCTGAGACCGGCCTGGAAACAATTATATTGAGGAGCAGAAAGCCCGGCATGATGCCGAGTATTGTCAAGGGGATGGCCATCATAATAAGCACTGGCATAAAAAAGGAATTCGCCTGTATCACGAGCAGGATATAAATGCCTATCAAAGCCGCCCCAAAGGCTATACCCATGTCCCTGAAGACCCTCAGGGTAATCTTCCATTCTCCTTCACCTGCCCAGTTGATCATGACACCCTTGGAAGGCGGCTCCTTTTTGAGCCGTTTCTGCATGCTGAGTACAGCCTCTGCAGGAGGACGGCCCGCAGTCTCGCCCAACACATAGACAACCCGCTCCAGGTTCTTGTGAAAAATCGGCTGGGCTGAAATTGTCTGATTAACATCAACAAGTTCAGCCATTGGAATCAATCTGCCCGCCGCAGTCATTAATGGGGTCTGTAAGATATCAACTATACCGGATCTCTTTTTTCGCGGCAGTATGATTTTCACCTTAAGCGGCTCTCTTTCTCCGGCCATATGCACGGTGGCAGGGGTTGAACCACCGACTGCGGCCCGAAGGGACATTATAAAATTTTCAGTCGATACCCCGTGCAGGGCCGCCTTTTCCTTGTCCAGTAAAAAATCGACCTTGTCATGGGCTGCTTCGGCCATAACATCAACATCCACCACAAACGGCTCGGAGACCATAACATCTCTTACATGTCCGGCCCAAGAGAGCAATTTGGAATAAGGCATATCAGGCGTACCATAAACTTCCGCAACAATTGTCGACAATACGGGCGGTCCCGGCGGCACCTCGACAATCTTAATATCCGCATCATACAACTTGGCAATCTCTTCCAGATCCTTTCTGACTCTGAGCGCTATGGCATGGCTTTTAAAATCCCGCTGTGACTTGTCGACAAGGTTAATGCGGATATCCGCCAGATGCGGGCCTTGTCTCAGGTAATAGTGACGTACCAGACCGTTAAAGTCCATTGGCGACGATACGCCCACATATGAAACCATGGATTTTATTTCCGGCACAGTGCGCAGATAGTCTTCAAAGGCACGAGTCACCATGTCTGTTGTTTCCAGTGTGTTTCCTTCGGCAAGGTCGATGACCACCTGAAATTCGTCCTTGTTGTCAAACGGCAGAAGTTTGAGCGGCACTAACTTGAATAATGCCAGACCTGCAGATAATGCAAGGAGAACCAGTATGACTGCGAGCAGAGCATACCTTTTCCATCTGGAGATCAAAAAAAGGTTGACCGATCTACGGTAGAGAATCGTGATCAAAGATTCCTTGCTGCCGGCTGCCACATGAGTCCCTTTTTTGCCGGCCGGCCCCGCAAGGTTGCGTAGCAGCAGATGACTGAACCAAGGCACAATGGTGATGGCGCATAATGTTGAGAATATTACCGTCAGCGGCACATTGGTCGCCATTGGCTGCATGTAAGGCCCCATCATGCCGGTGATGAAAAAAAGCGGCGTAAAACAGATAATAATTGCAATAGTGGACATAATAACAGGCGGAAGTACTTCATGAACCGCGGCCAGAGTCGCATGAAAAGGATCGTGCTTTCCAAGAAGAATATGGCGCTGAATATTGTCCACATTGGTTATCGGGTCATCAACCACCAGACCGAGAGATAAAATCAGGGCAAAGAGCGTAACCCTGTTTATTGTATAGCCGAACATGTAATTGACAAACAGGGCAAGAGAAAAACTGATCGGCACGGCCAAGGCCACCACCAAAGCTTCCCGCCAACCCAGGAACACGGCGAGTAGAATTACAACACTGACCACTGCAA
>DAOVYS010000088.1 GCA_030635485.1 Pseudomonadota bacterium
TCAAGGAACAGTGAAAATAAAAAAGCACCCATTCGGGTATAAACTCCGCATATTAGGTATATGTGAGCATTTTTCATTTTTACTTTGACGCCGAGATCGGACGAAAAGACAATTATTCAAGATGGCCCTAATTCTTCCCATCATTGCAACGTCCAATCCGCTGTGGTAAATTGGCTGCCATGCAACAATCACTCTTTTCAGACACTCCCTTCCGGGACGGAAAAAACAAAAAAGACGGTCAAGGGGAATTAAATCCCTCCCAGTACGAGGCAGTCACATCCATCAAGGGCCCTGTTCTGGTCATAGCCGGAGCCGGAACAGGCAAGACCCGGACACTGGTTCACCGGACCGCTCACCTCGTGCAGACAGGAATTCCGCCTGAAAACATCCTGCTTCTCACATTTACCAGAAAAGCGTCCATGGAAATGATCCGCAGGGCAAGCCTCTTGATGGACGAATCATGCCACAGGGTGGCAGGCGGCACTTTCCATGCAATGGCCAACATGCTTCTCAGACGGTTCGGACATCATCTAGGGTTTGAGCGAAATTTTACGATCCTTGACCGTCCTGATGCCGAAAGCATTATAAATCTTCTAAAATCCTCCCTGGACCTGTCCCGCACAGGCAAACGTTTCCCATCCAAACGGATCATCATGGACATCTTCAGCAAATCGGTCAATAAGTCCATGCCGATTGACGAACTCCTCGAAGGTCAGTATGGTCACTTGATCAATTTCCTGGATGACCTTCATCTTATTCAGAAACATTACGGAAAATTCAAGCTGGAACACGGTCTCATGGATTATGACGACCTGCTCGTAAACTGGCAGCGGCTTCTTGCGGAGAGTCCGGAAGCCAGAGAGGCCATCTCAAGCAGATTCACCCATGTCATGGTGGATGAATACCAGGACACCAACCTGATCCAGGCCGATATTGTCCGGCTGATAGCCGATCGGCTCAACAACATTATGGTCGTGGGGGATGACTCCCAGTCCATATACAGTTTCCGCGGGGCTGATTTCCGTAACATCATGGACTTCCCACGGACCTTTCCGAATGCAAAATTGATCAAGCTGGAGGAAAATTACCGTTCCAGTCAGGCAATTCTCAGCGTGACCAATTCAATCATTGAAAAAGCTGCTGAAAAATATACAAAAAAATTATTCAGCCGGATCGAGGGAGGGGTTAAACCTATAATTTATGCGGCCTCCAATGATACAACGCAGGCCCGATACGTTATTGGGAAGATACAGGATCTAATGGATGAGGGAATCCCTCTCACTGAGATCGCGGTTCTTTTCCGGTCCGGGTTCCATTCGTACAAACTTGAAATGGAGCTTACCAACAACCGGATCAACTTTGAAAAACGGGGCGGGATGAAACTGACGGAATCATCGCATATCAAGGATGTTCTCTCTTTTTTGAGAATCCTGACCAACCCTAAGGACAATATCTCCTGGAACAGACTCCTGCTCATGCTGGACAAGGTAGGACCCAAGACAGCTGAAAAAGTCCTTGAGAATATCAAGAGCGCGGATGATCCGCTTGAGGCGCTTCTGAACTATCCTGCAGGCAAGAGTTGGAAGCAGGGATTTGAGAGCCTGCTAAAAATGCTCCTTTCCTTAAGAGAACCCGGACTCACGCCCGTAGACCTGTTCGACAGGGTGATGGAATATTATGACCCCCTATTCAAAAAGATATTTCCCGACGATTATCCGCGCCGAAGCCGCGATCTTGAACAACTCAGGGTGATACTGGCCGGTTACCATGATCTCAGATCATTTATTGACGACACAACACTCGACCCGCCGGAAAACATCGGGAAATCGGGAGACCCGCTTTCAAATCCCACTGACAGGCTCGTGCTCTCCACAATTCATTCAGCCAAGGGTCTTGAGTGGGATGCCGTATTTGTCATACACCTTGCAGAGGGCAAATTCCCCCCTGCAAGGGCATTTCTTTCAGATCAGCTGGAAGAGGAGAGGCGCCTTATGTACGTTGCGGCCACCAGGGCAAAACGACGCCTTTTCTTTACATATCCAAGGGAAGTGATGTCCGCCGACTTTATGTCCGTAAACAGCGCAATGTCCCCTTTTTTAAGCGAAATACCTCCAGTCCTTGTAAATTCCCCTGGTATTCATTCTTCCAGGAGACCAGCTATTCCCAGGGAAAAAACTCTTTTCCAAAAGGACAAGCCCAAATCCGCTAAACCCACCCCAGGGCAGACATCCTTCTGCCCTGGAATGAGGGTCAGACATCCATTTTTCGGGGAAGGATCTATTCAGGCCGTAAAAGGCCCCAAAACCGTGGAAATTTTTTTCCCGCGGCACGGCAAAAAGACCCTGCGCACCGATTACACCAAGCTGGAAATTCTGGAATGATGGTAACTACTCAGCAAAACAACCTGGGACCGGCCTCTATTTTAAAAGTTACTTAGCCTCCAACCTTCAACCTAAACACTCATTCATCATGAACTACCAGGAAGCGTGGTCATTTCTCGATAATCTGCAATTTTTCAAGATCAAACTGGGTCTTAAGAGCATGACTCAGTTTCTGGACAGTCTGGGCCGTCCACAGAAAAATCTGCGGTTTGTACATGTGGCTGGAACCAATGGCAAGGGTTCAGTGTCCGTTACATTACTGACAATACTTGATGCGGCCGGTTACAAGGTTGGTCTATACACCTCGCCCCACTTAAGTTCGGTCAGGGAACGATTCAGGATCAATAATTCCTATATTTCCAAAAAAGAATTTACCCGCGCTGCCGACAGAATCAAAAATATTCTAAACGGCCGCCAAATTACCTACTTCGAGTTTACCACGGCCATTGCAATGCTCTGGTTTGCCGAGATGAAGACCGACCTGGCCATCCTGGAGGTCGGAATGGGAGGCAGACTGGATGCGACAAACGTTATATGCCCGCTTACATCCATTATCACGAATGTGTCCATGGATCATGAAATATATCTGGGCAACACACTGGACGCCGTGGCAAGTGAAAAGGCGGGAATCATCAAGACAGGCGTACCTGTTGCCTCAGGCGCTGCCCATGATGTGAGTCTTAAGGTGATTGAAGGTACCTGCCTGAAAAAAAAAGCCCCCCTCTATCTCATGGGAAGGGATTTTTCCGGAAAGTCTGAACCTGACGGAAGCTGGACCTACCGTGGAATCGGCGACTCCGGACAGGTCATAAAAAATCTTTCCTGCAATCTGAAGGGAGAATATCAGATCGGCAACTCGGCCATAGCCCTGGCAGGCCTTGAGCTACTGTCTGATTCCGGTTTCATGGTTGACGAGACCGCAATCAGACAAGGTCTGAATCAGGTAAAGTGGCCCGGGCGTCTGGAATATTTCCACCTGGGCAAAGCCTCTTCCATCCAAGATGGCCGAGATGGCCGGGATGGACAAAAAACTGCGGCCCAGCGCTGCTACCTGATTGACGGCGCCCACAATCCTGCAGGGGTAATGAGCCTTAAAAAAGCCCTTAAAACAGATTTCTCCTTCAAGAATCTGGTAATGGTCTGGGCAAGCATGGCTGACAAGGACATTTCAAAAAATCTTTCCATAATCGCCCCGCTCTGCCGAAATATAATCCTTACAAAACCAAAGGGGGAAAGATCGGCAGACCCCTTCAGACTCCGTGAAGCTATTCCTGAAAAATATCTGGATCGCGCCATCTGCATCCCGTCTATAAACAAAGCACTGGACAAGGCCTATGAACTTTCAAGTCCGGATGATCTCATCTGCATTGCAGGCTCACTCTATCTTGTCGGCGAGGCAAGAAGGCTGCTCCTCGGAGAGGTGATACCATGAGACGAGATACGAATCCCGGCTTCTTCTTTGACGGCGTTGACGAAGCGGTCATCAGGCAGGAACGCGCAAAGGCGCGCGAATTGAGAAAGAGCCGCTGGTGGAAAAACAAGATCGCAAAAGGAGAATGCCATTACTGCGGCCAAAGGACCCCTCCGGCAGAAATCACAATGGATCATATCGTTCCGCTTTCCCGGGGAGGCAGGAGCACAAAGGCCAATCTGGCTCCCACATGCAAGACATGCAATACCAAAAAAAAGACCATGCTTCCAATAGAGTGGGAAGAATATATGGAAGATCTGATAAAAAAATGATAGAAGATTTAAAGAGGGATCTAAGGAGGTTCTAAGGGTTCGCAAGCTCAAAAGAGGATCTTTTTATGGCTAAACCAACATACGAAGAATTGGAACAAAAGCTCAACGAATTAAAAAAAGAAGCGGTTGAGCACAAACAGACCGAGGAGGCCTTACGTCTCAGTGAAGCGCGGCTCCGTACCACGCTTAACAGCATCCCGTTCGACTTTTTTATCCTGGACAAGGATAGCCGTTATATAATGCAGAACACCGACTCTAAAAAGATTTGGGGTGACATAACAGGGAAACGCCCTGAAGATCTGGTTACGGATCCCTCTACATTGGCTTTATGGAAAGAAAACAACCGCAGGGCCTTTGCCGGTGAAACGATCAAGGAGGAGGTTGAATTTAAGTCGCCCAAAAAACACAAATTTTTCTACAATATTATATCTCCGATCCGTGATAAGGGGAAAATACAAGGTATTCTGGGTGTAAATATAGACATCAGCGACCTCAAAAAGGCCGAAAAGGCTTTAAAAAATTCAGAGGTTGAGAAAAGAGCCATCCTGGATGCCACAATGGAGCTGATAACATACCATGCCACGGATTTAAAGGTCATATGGGCTAACAGGAAGGCATGTGAATCCGCTGAATCAACTTCCGACAAACAACTGATTGGTCGCTATTGCTATGATGTATGGTGTCCGCATAATAAACCACCTGATAATTGTCCGGCATTAAAGGCCCTTGAAACCGGAACCACCCGGGAAATCGAACTCTCCACTCCTGACGGAAGATTTTTTATACACAGAGGATATCCTGTTTACGATGCAAAAGGCAGTATTACCGGCATTGTCACAACGGTCCTGGATATCACGGACCGCAAGAGGGCCGAGAATGCGCTTGTTCTGGCCAAAGCACGGCTGGAACAGTTGCTTGCCAATAGCCCGGGAATAATCTATAGCTGCAAGCCGAGCGGCTGTTTCGACGGAACCTTTATGAGTGAAAATATCAAAACCCAGCTCGGATATGAGGCACTGGAATTTCTGGAAGACCCTGAATTCTGGATCAACCGTATCCATCCCGAGGACGTATCCCGGATACTATCCGGCCTGGAGGGACTTGTCGAAAAAAAACACCTCATCCAGGAATACCGTTTTCAGCACAAGGACGGCGCCTATCGCTGGATGAGAGATGAATCGAAACTTGTGTACGACTCAGAAAAAAAACCGATTGAGATAGTCGGTTACTGGGCCGATATCACCATACAACGACAATTGGAACAAGATCTTCAAAAGGCACGGAAATTTGAATCGATCGGTATACTTGCAGGCGGCATTGCACATGATTTCAACAACCTTCTCATGGCTATCCAGGGGCATGTCTCCTTGACCATGGCACAGATAGATTCCGAACATCCCCTTTTCAAACACTGCAAGGGAATAGAGGATATGATTAAAAGGGGATCAAATCTCACCAGACAACTCTTAGGTTTTGCAAGACGCGGAAACTATGAAGTCAAACCGACCGATCTGAACGAGCTGACAAAAAAGAGTTCTGAAATGTTTGGTCAAACCAAAAAAGAGATAAAAATTCACACAAAATTCCAGAAAAAAATCTGGACGGTCGAAGTGGATAGAGGACAGATCGATCAGGTCCTGTTAAACCTCTATATCAATGCGTGGCATGCCATGCCGCATGGGGGAAACCTGTATATCGAGACAAGCAACGTTGTTATCGATAAAAACTCCGACAACCCTTCCATTATAACGCCCGGCAACTATGTCCTGTTAACGGTGACCGACACCGGCACAGGCATGGGGAAAAGCACAATAGACCATATCTTCGACCCTTTTTTTACGACCAAGGAGATGGGCGTGGGAACCGGCCTTGGCCTGGCCTCGGCTTATGGCATCGTAAAGAGCCACCACGGATATATCGATGTCGAATCCAGCAAGGGAAAAGGGACAACTTTCAGAATTTATCTGCATGCATCGAAAAAAGAGATAAAGAAAACCGTCGAACCTGTTGAAGAATTTATCAAGGGGACCGGAACTGTTCTCCTGGTAGACGATGAAGAAATAATCCTCAGCGTGAGTAAGGAGTTGCTGGAGGGTATAGGCTTCCAGGTGTTAACAGCCAATCACGGCAAAGAGGCGGTTGAGGTTTACAGGAACAATCTTGAAAAGATAGACATCGTGCTTTTGGATATGATTATGCCCGGCATAGGCGGCGGAGAGGTTTATGACAGGCTCAAAGAGATCAACCCCGAGGTCAAGGTCCTCCTGTCAAGCGGATACAGTATCAATAATCAGGCAGCCGAGATATTGAAACGAGGCTGCAATGGTTTTATTCAAAAACCTTTCAATATGAAGGCGCTGTCCGGAAAAATCAGAGAAATTATAGGTTGAGGCGATGATTTGAATATCGAACACCGCTCAGCCCTGAAAGGGCGGTATCCGACAGCCCGGGGTCAGCGTGCAGCGCGCAGCCCCGGGTAGTGAAAGCACCACAAACGATAAGCCCTGTAAGGGCGATATAAAGATGCCGGCCATAAACATCGACGCTCATTTTATACCGCCCCTTCAGGGCTTGATAAGAGGTGATCTTCTTTACCCAGGGTTTCGCTTCGCTACACCCTGGGCTGTCGAATACCGCCCTTTCAGGGCTCAATGATTGATCAATATGAGAGATAAACTCTCATATCGAAGATTGTAAGAATCTAAAATTCCGGCTCAAAGTCTTTTTCCAGAATATTCTTTATCTTCCTGGACAGACTCTGCAATGTGAACGGTTTCTGGATAAATCCATCGCATCCCTGGTTCAGAATCTCGGTCGCATGACCATCAATACTGTATCCGCTTGACAGGAGGACCTTGACGTCGGGATTGATCTCTTTCAATCTTTTATATACCACGGCGCCGTTTATATCCGGCATAACCATATCCAGAACAACGATGTCTATCTTGTCACGATTATTCTTATAAATCTCAATGGATTCTTTTCCGCATCCGGCTGTTAAAACTCTATAGCCTATTGTCTCCAACAACTCGCAGCTGACCTCCAGAATTATATCTTCATCATCCACCAGGAGTACCGTCTCAGCGCCTTTTACAATTTCATCCGTTGTCTCAACAATTTTTTGGATCTCCTTTTCCGATGCAGGCAGATAAATTCTGAAAGTTGTCCCTTTTCCCTTGCTGGATTCAACTTCGATATATCCGTGGTGGCTCTTTATGATGCCGTAAACCGAGGCCAGACCAAGACCGGTTCCCCGGCCCATTTCCTTGGTTGTAAAAAAAGGCTCGAATATACGCTCCTGTATTTCTTCATCCATACCCACGCCCGAATCGGTCACCGTTAACAGGACATAGTTGCCTGGCTCTGGTTTATACATCCGACCCTGCATATCCTTATCCGTTACCTTCATTGTTTTCAAAAAAAGATCTCCGCCGTCGGGCATGGCATCCGCGGCATTTATAAACAGGTTGAGAAGAACCTGCTCTATCTGCCCTTTATCAGCCTCTATTACAGATAAGTCTTCGGCCAGATCATTGTGGACCGTAATCTCTTTTTTTGTTCTGATAAAAGTCTCATTGACCTCTTTAACCACCTGGTTAAGATCAAGAGGATTGATCTCATATTTTCCTTTCCTGGCATATCCCAGCAGGTATGATGTCAGTTTGGCGCCGCTCTTGACCTGCTTTTCAATGTTGATCAACCGATCATAATCGGGGGAAACGGCATCCGTATCCATAAGCATCAGGGAGACGTTTCCCTGGATACCCATAAGCAGGTTGTTAAAGTCATGGGCAATTCCGCCGGCCAGAGTGCCGATGGATTCCATCTTCTGGACCTGTCGCATCTGGGCCTTAAGACGCTTACGTTCGGTAACGTCCCGCAAGATATGAACACTGCCTTCAGGAATACCGTTACGATCCGTGTAAACGGCCACGCTTATCCTGACATCAAGGATGTTTCCTTTTTTGGTATATCGACGGCTTTCAACAGAGGAAAAACTTTCACCCGCCAACATCCTGTCGATCATTGTCTGGATTTCAGGCCGATTTTCCCTGGGAACATAATCTGTTTTTTTCCCAAAAAGATCTTCCTGGGCCCAGCCGAAAACCCCTGTGAACGCCGGGTTTAAATAGATAACCTCACCTGCCATGTTATAAACAACTACAGGATCCGGAGATGCCTCCAGCACTATCCGGTATTTTTCCTCGCTCCGCCGAAGCGTCTCTTCAGCCTGCTTACGTATGGTGATGTCCTTAAAATCTTCAACAATGCCGACAAGTGTTCCGTCAGGTTCCGCATAAGGGGTTGCCGTCACAATACAGGGGATCATATGGTCGTTTTGATCCTGTTTGACCACATCCGACTCCACCCGCTTCTCGCCGGCCATAATTCTTGTCAGGGGACACTCCGGGGTGTGACAATGGACGCTGCTGAACACCTCATAGCACTTTTTTCCCACCATTTCATCCCAGCTCATACCCAGCATGTCCAACAGTGTCTCATTGGCCTTCAGCACGTTAAATTCCCTGTCAACGATACGCATCCCGTCGGCAGCGGTATTAAAGACCTGGTTAAGCTCTCCATAGGCACGCTTTCGCTGATTGATAATCAGTTGAGCATAGGCGGCAAACACGATGAACATGCTCATAACAACCAGGCGCATCCATGTTTCATGAGGATTGGGGGAGATTATCTGTTCGACAATATGGCCTTCATGAAAGATAACAACATGTATCGCGGCTTCAACAAACCAGAACAAGACCCCGAACCCGGCGCCGGTCAATACTAAATTATCGGTTATTTTTTCCAGCTTCAAACTGTTATCCTTTTCATAGGTTGTTCCTTATTTCTTCCCCCGCCTCATCGGAGTCATCCTCCTGGACGCCGCTCTCCGAAGCGAGGTGAACCTTTGCAAGTTCTTCACCGGAAAGCACCTTGTCTATATCGAGAATGATTACGAAACTATCATTTCTTTTTCCCATGCCCTTGATGAATACGGTGTCGATTCCGGTCCCAAGCCTTGGCGGCGGCTGAATCATGCCCGGCTCAAGGTCGATCACCGACTGCACTGCATCGGCAATCGCTCCCATCTGCACATCCTCTCCGTCCATATCCACATCAACAATCATTATGCAGGTGTCCACCGTCCTCGGTCCGACGTTCACCCCGAGCTTAAGGCGAAGATCGACCACAGGGACCACATTGCCTCTCAGGTTAATAACGCCGCTAAGAAATTCCGGCATCCCGGGCACCTTGGTTATACTGAGAAAATCCACTACCTCACGCACCTTGAAGATTGCAAGCGCAAAATCCTCCTTGCCCAACATGAAGGTGAGATACTGAGATGTTCTGGTTGGTTCACCTGTTTCACCTGGGTCCATAA
>DAOVYS010000099.1 GCA_030635485.1 Pseudomonadota bacterium
AGAATAATATTAAAGAGCCTGTCCACCATGTTTGCAAAACGGCGGATTTCATATTTCTCAGCAGTGAACGCCTTTACAATCCGGGTACCGGTGATGGTTTCATAAAGGATGTTCGAGACAAGGGCTGTTGTCTGCTGGTTTTGGGTGCTGAACCTCCGGTGTTTTCTTCCGAAATGGACGATCGGAAGACATGCCAGCGGCAGGAAGAGCATTGATGCAAGGGCCATTCTCCAGTCCAGGTAAAACACGTAAGAGATCATACATACAACTGTCAGAAGGTCTTTTAAGATACCGACAAGGGCATGTGAGACCGCGCCCTGGATCAGGGTGACATCCGAGATAACCCTTGAGATCAACTCGCCTGTCGGAATTTTGTGATAAAACGAGAGAGGCATTGACTGGAGATGCGTGTAGATCCTGTTGCGCAGGTCCTTGATCACACTCTGGCCGACCTCGTTCAACATGTAGGAATAGCTGTAGTAGAACACACCTTTTACGAGAAACACCGCGATCAGGGCAAAAGGCAGAATGTTCAGCATTGCCTGGTCTTTATTGAAAAAGATCTCGTCAATGAGCGGTTTGACCATAAAGACCTGGCATGTGCTGAACAGGGCCACCATTACCATGCAGATCATGGCTATGATAAGCTTTGGAAAGTACGGCCTGATCAGCGCCAGGATTTTTTTGTAAACATCTTTTTCGCGCATGGTGAATGTGTGTTGGTCGGGTTTATGATCAGGGATCAGGGATCAGGGGTCAGCAAAAGCAACTGAAAAATCAATCTGTTATCCTGGTCCCCGATCCCTCTGTTACAGCAGTTTTGCAAGAGCGTCTGCTATGTCATACTTGGTTACTTCCCTGGGATTTGCCAGTTTTTTATTTCGATCACGGCGGCGGTGGAAGAACTGGAACGGGACCCCGGCAGTCTGCTTTACAATGAGATTTAACAATTTTCTGTTGCCGTAAACAGAGACAAGGCATGACAACACGTTGTCTGCGTATCTGATGCCCATGTCCCGAACTATCCATTTGCACAGAGTGGCTGTTTCTATGGCCGCGGCATTAAGCACGCTCCTCTTTTTTCTCGCGTCTTCAAAATCAATGAAAAGGAAATCGTTGTCAGCGCATATTACATTACCTGTGCTTGGATCGAAATGAATAAGATTTCCCTCATTATTTCTGATTGCACGATCGTGGCGTCCATTGATGTTTTTAAAGAAGCGGGACAGTGTCTCAAGTTTTGTTTCCAGGCTGTTATCGTCTGTTGACAGAAAGTGTTGCAGGGAGATTCCATCTATGAAATTCATGACAATGTAAGGCACGTCAATTGAAGGAATTTTAATATCGTGGATCTCCGGCACCCTGTACCCCGCATTATGCCAGTATCTCATTATGAACAATTCCTTGTCGCGTCTTTTCTCGGCAGGCTGGGCGTAATAGCATTTAACCAGCAGCTTTTCGCTCTTGTGATCATAGACGAACAGGCGGTTACTGGTTTTTTTGAATGTCTTGAATTCTGTTAACGGCACGGTGATGAGGAAGTTTTCTCGGGTTTCAGGACATAGATAATTCCGGTTGCAAAGAGACGGGGCCAGAGTCTGGCCTTAAGAGATGTCTTGGAGGTCAGTATCTTCTCAATTATTAGGCCGGCCCTTTTGAACATCTCTTCTGATTCCGGCGGAACCTGGAAATTTTTGTGGCTCAGGCTTATTGGAGGGAATTTTCCGAACAAAAAGCCTATCCGGTAGCGGTAATAGGTGATATTGGGAATAACAACAAGCAGCCTTCCCTTGGGAGTCAGTTTTTTCTGGATTTTGATGAGGAATTTAAGCGGATCATCCATCCAGTGGAGAATCATGCTGATCACAATGGCGTCAAATTTCACGTTAAAGTCAGGGATACCCTGGTTCAGGTCGGCCTGCTTTACGTTGTCCGTAGGGAAATCGTACATGGCAATGGCCTCGGATGACATTTCAACACCAAATGTCTCGTACTCCTTAAGGCACAATCGAAACACGTGCCCCGCTCCCATGCCGCAGTCAAGGACGCGGCCGCCCTTGGGAACAATTGCATCAATTTGTTTTTTTAGGAAGCGATGAAGCCGCCTTTCCGTGGTCCTCTTTATATCCTTGCGCCATTTCCAGTATTCATCCGGATCATCGACGCCGAATTTTCTTATTTTTTCACTCATTTTTTTTGAATTCGTGTAACAGTCCACCAAGGGTACGAACTTACATGCCGGGTTGACATTTTGGATCCCTATTAATCACGTCATTTAAGTTTTGTCAATCAGTTGCGTGAGAGTATCGGTTTGTCTTGACGTAAACGTTCAGCAGGGGTATGGGTGTAAAACTCCCCTGGCCTTGTTGAGTGGTTGAGTAGTTGAGTGGTTGTTGATTGTAACGTAATGAATCATATGAATAATTTTTTTTTAAGGATACTGGAATTGATTTTTCCTATACTCTTTTGGGTTGTCCGGAAAATGCCTCAAGGCATGTTAGGTTTTTCAGCATCATTTTTCACCTTTATTCTCATGCCGTTTGCCGGGGAGGAGTTCAGAAAGATATATGTTAACACGAACCGGTTGTACGGTCGTTACCCGTTTGGAAAACGTTCCTCAGTGTTTGCAAGGCGGGTGATGCGTCATCAGGTTGTCAGCGCGTTCGAACTCGTCAGGGCCTCTTATAGCCCGGATATTTTAAAGGTGTCGGGGCTTAAGGAGTTGAGCAGCCTTTTAAAGTCCTTTTCTGATGGGCAAGGGATTGTGGCAATAACCGGGCATGTGGGCAGCTGGGAGCTGTCCGCCGCATTTGTTGCCAGGGAAGGTTCGCAAAATTTCAGCGCTCTGGCCAAGCCCGCTCAATTCCCCGTGATTACAGGTATTCTGGAAGATCTTCGAAACCGATTCGGAGCGAATGTAATATGGACTGACAATCGATCGGTCTTAAAAGAGATGCTCAAGGTGATTAAATCCGGAAATATTCTTGGATTTGTAATGGATCAGAAGCCCGACGGGCGTGTCGGTCCGATCGTGGATTTTTTCGGGCACAAAACAGCCTTTGTCGCGGGGCCGGCAAAGATGGCCATTCGGACCGGATGTCCCGTGATAGCTGTTTTTTGTGTGCGTGAAGGACCATGGAGGTATAGAATCCTTTGTCGTGTGCTTCTGGGTCCGAAACACGGGATTAAGGATGAAGTTGAGGTAACCCGGATTATGGCTTCCGAAATTGAGAGGGTCATTAATATGTATCCGGAACAATGGGTATGGAACTACAAGCGCTGGCGATTTGACAAGCCCTGGGTGGAGCATCATTAATTCGTAAACGTTGACAGGTACCGCATCTGAACGTGATCAGGGTGACCGGCATAGTATGACCTATAGCCGATCACCCTGATTACGCCCCCCAGGTCACTTCTTTCGGGCGCACAGCTGCAGCACCTGTAAACGTTTACATGCCGGGGGTTCCCGTAAGTTCGTACCTCTGGTGAATGGTTACATTAATTCGAACTGTGCATGAATAACTCAAGTCCAAAACGCAAAATTCTCTTCCTGGTCACTGAAGACTGGTATTTTTGGTCGCACCGGCTGCCGCTTGCAAAGGCTGCTGTTGCAAATGGATATGAAGTTGTTCTTGCGACCAGGGTCACGGACCATGGAAAGCGTATTACAGACCAGGGGATCAGGCTTATTCCTCTGGGGCTCAGGCGCAGGTCAAAGAATCCGTTTTGTGAACTCTCCTCTATTCTTGAACTGATTAGGATTTATAGGGCTGAAAGGCCGGATCTGGTCCACCATGTTGCCTTGAAACCCGTGCTTTACGGCTCAATTGCCGCGCGGATATGCGGGATAAGATCCGTGGTGAACGCCATAGCGGGACTGGGTTATGTATTTGTGGCCACCGGAGTAAAGGGCATGTTCCTGCGGAGTGTGATGACCGGGTTGTATAAACTCGCCTTTTCGCATGGAAACTGCATGGGTGTTTTCCAGAATCCGGAAGACAGGAAGGTGTTTATTGACAGAGGAATTATCCGGCCTGAACAGAGTATCCTTATCCGCGGAGCAGGAGTGAACACAAAGCTTTTTTCCCCGTCTCCCGAGGCGGACGGTGTTTTGAAAATAATTCTTGCCTCCAGAATGTTATGGGACAAGGGGGTGGGAGAACTGGTAGAGGCTGCCCGGATACTTAAAAGGCGGTCCGTGGCCGGATCCGTGATCCTTGTGGGACAGCCTGATCCGGATAACCCGGCTTCCATTCCGGAAAAGACCTTGGCCCGATGGAATAGTGAGGGAGTGGTTTCATGGCTCGGGTTCCGTGATGATGTGGCTGAATTGTTGAATCAATCCCACATAGCAGTGCTTCCTTCTTCATATGGGGAGGGTGTGCCCAAGGGACTGCTGGAGGCGGCTGCAGCCGGATTACCCCTTGTAGCAACCGACATACCCGGCTGCAGGGAGGTGGTGAGACCCGATGTGAACGGATTTCTCGTCCCTCCACGGGACCCGGAGGGCCTGGCCCGGGCTCTGGTAAAATTGGTTGAGGATGCGGAAATGAGACATGAAATGGGCAGACAAAGCCGTAAGATCGCGGTGAACGAATTTTCAGAAGAACAGGTGGTTAAGGCCACACTCTCTCTTTACGAGAATCTGTTACAAGGTAAGCGCTTACAGGTAAGGAGATAGCCGTTGTGTTGGTTATCTTGCCCCTGCGAACCCTTACGTTGTAAGTTTAAAAAATCGACTCCAATATCTTTGAAAATTGTTTCAGCACTGACTCAGGAAAAAATTGGGATGGCAGTAAAGTTTTACGTGGTGTGGATATTAGGTCTGGTTGAACGCTTTCCATGACTCGTACGAATGGGGCCCCTGTTTCGGCAAGGGTTACTGATCCCGGTTTTGTCATTTGTGCCACTTCATCAATAGCTCCAGCCTCTGGAGTCGCAATTACCCGAGTGCCGCAGGCTAATGCCTCAAGTGCGGCATTTGGCATCCCCTCCCAGCGGGAAGAGAGAAGGAAGGCGTCTGCGCCTGCGTAATAGGCCCATGGGTTTTTTGTAAACCCCGCCAATCGGACCTTCTCGGAAAGTCCAAGATGTGTGATCATGTCATGTAGTTTCTTTTTCTGAGGCCCATGCCCGAGGATCGTCAGGTGTACGTTACATGAAATCGAGGCGAGCATCTCGATCAGCCGGTCAAATCCCTTCTGTTCGATGAGTCTGCCGGCTGCCACAAATCTGATCCCTTTGCCGGGAACCCGAATCGGAGTTCCAGCTAAACGACGAATTCTTTTAACATTAGCAGGATTCCAGAGGATCTCAATTCTATCGGGCAATACATGGTAATCGCGAATGATTTCATCAGCCATCTGTTTGGAAAGGCACAGAACCTTATCTGCTTTTGGGTAAAACAGTCTGTACCCCATCTTAAATAAAGCTGGAAACGGGAGCGAGGCAAGACGTTTTGACGGAGTGTTGGACTCACGCACAATCACTTTATTTTTTCGAAAGAACAGGGGGCGCAATGCAAGGAGTGCAATGTTGATATGACAAATTGAAGAAATTATTAATTCAGGGTGTTGGGAACGTATTATCTTTATTATTTTAAAAATCGCATGGCGTAAACGGGGAGTTGCAAGGTCATGTACTACGATATGAGAGGGTACAATTTCTTTTAGGGGGCCCTTAGCGTCAAGAATCAGCAGTTCCGGGGAGTAGAGGGCACGGTCAAGGTGAGCAATGAGGTTTAGTATGACGGTTTCCGCCCCTCCGCTTTCCAGAGAAGGTAGGATAAAAATTAGTTTTCGTTTTACATTGGAGTTGTTCATTTAGATTTTGATGTATTCTTGAAAAGAAATTTCGTGAATTAGGGTTCGCTCAGGAAGGGGACTGAATTTTTTTCGCGTTTTTTTGCGAAAATCATTTTGTCCCCTGCTGAACAATTTTTCAGCCAATATAAGCCTCGAACATAACATTCGCAATTCTAAAATTTTGCATCCACTCTTGTGTAACCTCCTAGGGCAGCAGAAGCCTCCGGATAAAGCCCCGGTGCTTCGACATTTCGCTTGACTATCTACTGGTAATATGTTCAATATCCTAGGCGTTCATTTTGTGAACGCCTAGGATATTGAAGACTTCGTGAAGCGACAAAATTTTTCATTCTCGGACAGCCCTCCCGGGTATGATGATTGTATGGAGACAAGCAATGCTTAATGGTAAAAACATTCTAATTACCGGTGGCACCGGTTCTTTTGGACACAAATGCACAGAGACTATTCTGAAACGGTATAAACCTCGAAGACTGATCATTTTCAGCCGTGATGAGTATAAGCAGTTTAAGATGGCGCAGATTTTTCCGCATTCGAAGTATGAATGCATGCGTTATTTTATTGGAGACGTTCGCGACAAGGAGCGGCTCTATCGTGCCCTTAGAGGAGTGGATTACGTAATTCACGCTGCAGCGATGAAACATGTGCCGGCATCTGAATATAATCCATTTGAAGCGGTTAAGACCAACATACTTGGCGCGCAGAATCTCATCAATGTGGCCATTGATCACAAGGTCAAGCGGGTTGTAGCTTTAAGTACGGACAAGGCTGCTAATCCGGTCAATCTCTATGGGGCCACGAAACTCTGTTCCGATAAGTTGTTTATTGCCGGGAACTCATATGCGCAGGGGGATAAAACCTGGTTTTGCGTTGTTCGGTACGGCAATGTGGTTGGAAGTCGAGGGAGTGTGATTCCATTTTTTATTAAGAAAAAAACGGATGGACTATTACCCATTACTGATCCAAGAATGACCAGGTTCTGGATTACCCTGGAGCAGGGAGTGGATTTTGTCCTCAATTGTCTTGAAACAATGGTGGGCGGCGAATTGTTTGTCCCCAAAATTCCCAGCATGAAGATCACGGATTTGGCCACGGCAATCTGTCCTGAGTGTAAGACCGAAATTATAGGTATTCGGTCGGGTGAAAAGTTGCATGAGGTCATGATTTCCAAAGATGATGCCAGAAATACGGTGGAGTTTGATGATTATTATGTGATAAAGCCCTCGTTTCGTTTTTTTCAGCGTCATTTTAATGAGAAGGGCAGCAAACCTGTTCCAGAGGATTTTGAATACAGCTCTGACACCAACCCATCGTGGTTGTCGGTTGAGGATCTTCGAGAGATTATTTAAGGCACATACCACATGATATCCTACGGCAGACAATCTATAGATGAAGATGATATTAAAGCTGTTGTTGAGACACTGAAGTCGGACTGGCTGACGACCGGGCCCAAGGTCAGTGAATTCGAGGAGGCAATTGCGGATTATGTCGGCGCCGGACATGCGGTAGCGGTCAGCAGTGGGACGGCTGCACTGCATTGTGCTATGTTTGCTTTGGGTATCGAACAGGGTGATGAGGTCATTGTTCCTTCCATGACTTTCGCAGCATCAGCCAATTGTGTGACGTATTGCGGCGGCAAACCGGTATTTGCCGATGTTGATTCTGAAACACTTTTGATCAATCATTCTTCTATTAAAGAGAAGATCAACGGTAGAACCAGGGCGATCATCGCTGTGGACTATGCTGGTCAGCCTTGTGATTATGACGGACTACGGAAGATTTCAGATGAGTCGAACTTGAAGCTTGTTGCAGACGGATGCCATGCGCTTGGGGCAGAGTATAAAGGTAGGCGGGTAGGCAGTCTGGCTGATATGACCGTTTTTAGTTTTCATCCGGTAAAGCACATTGCAACCGGTGAAGGAGGGATGATCGTCACGGACAATTCTGAGTATGCCGAACGGATGAGACTTTTTCGAAACCACGGCATTAACTCGGATTTCCGGCAAAGAGAGCAGCAGGGATCGTGGCATTACGAAATGGTGGACCTGGGATATAATTACCGGTTAACCGATATCCAGTCCGCCCTGGGCATCAGCCAGTTAAGGAAACTACCTGGGTTTCTTGAGATTCGACGAAAGATTGCCGCGCAATATGATGAATATTTCGCACGTGTGTCAGTAGTTGAACCTCTCAAAGTAAATGACAATGTTCAGCACGCCTATCATCTGTATGTAGTGAAAATTGATTTCACTTCTCTTAAGATCAACAGGACGGAATTATTCAAGACAATGCGTGAAAAGGGTGTGGGAGTGAATGTTCATTACATTCCTGTTCATCTTCATCCCTATTACAGAAAGACTTGTTCAACGTCTAAAGGTATGTGCCCTGTTGCTGAAAAAGTATATGAACAGATTCTTTCATTACCCATACATCCTGAAGTAAGTCAAAAGGATGTCGACAAGGTAGTCTCGGTATTGCTTGAGTCCATCAAATAATATTTCATTATTTTTAAATCCATCAAAGAAATGAGTATTGTAGCCATTATCCCTGCCAGAGGGGGAAGTAAACGCATACCCAAGAAGAATATTAAGGACTTTGCGGGCAATCCGATTATTTCTTATTCTATTAAAGCGGCCCGGGAATCCCGTCTGTTCGACCGAATTATTGTTTCCACTGATTCCGAGGAGATTTCAAGGGTTGCGGAATCATATGGGGCGGAAGTACCCTTTATGCGTCCGGCAGAATTGGCTGACGATTTCACCCCGACCGCTCCTGTCTTGATTCACGCGCTTGAATGGCTCATCAGTCATGAATTTTATCCTGACTATTACTGCTGTATCTATGCCACGGCGCCATTTGTGAGTTCGAAATACCTGAAGCAGGGATTTGAACTTCTTTGTGAA
>DAOVYS010000058.1 GCA_030635485.1 Pseudomonadota bacterium
ATCTGGATAATATTGATCCTGAATGCGATCTGGAAAACCTTGTTGCAAATGAGGCCAGACAGCTTGACTCCGTTGACATCATCCTGAATAATTCTTTTGGAATGTTGGGCATTAATTCAGTGGTGATAGTTAGGAAATATAGTGGAGACTGATCTGTTTCGGTTACGTTCATGTAAAAGTTCACCAGAATATCTGTTTACCCGGCAACCGAAAGAGTTTTGACGCCGACCGCTGATCAAAAGGAACCATATAATGAAGCGAGATGAAATAAGGGACGTAATTCTTGAGATTATTCAGGATATTGATGAGGATGCGGAAGTTGAGGCCATGAAGGCTGATCAGCCTCTTCGTGATCAGTTTGACTTGGACTCAATGGATTTTCTCGATATTGTGATGGAATTGCGAAAACGTTACAAACTGCAGATTCCGGAAGCCGACTATCCTGAACTGGCAACCCTGGACAGCTGCGTAAACTATCTGGAACCACGCCTGCAGCTAACTGCTTAAAACCATAATTCCCATTTCTGGACAAACACCAGTGAGTGATTATCGGCTTGTCATTATCGGGGGGGGACTGTCCGGATTAGCCGCTGGTATTCGTTACGCCCGTTTTGGCCGGAAAGTCCTGATTCTTGAGAGTCATGTAATTCCCGGCGGGCTTAATTCATATTACAGACGGCAGGGAATCCTCTTTGAGACCGGGCTGCATGCAATGACGAATTATGCGCAGCCTGATGACCGTCGTGCTCCGCTTAACCGCCTGTTTCGGCAACTTAAACTTTCCCGGAAACGCTTTTTGACCCATGAGCAGATTGTTTCCGAGATTTTGTTTCCCAATGGCGTCAACCTGTTGTTTTCAAATGATTTTAATTTGTTGAAGGATGAAATCAGCGCTAAATTTCCCCGTATTATCGACCGTTTTTTAAGACTGGTTCAGGCTGTTAGGGATTACGATCCTTTTATTCCGTGTGAGTGGATCTCGGCGCGTGAACGGATAAAGGATATTCTCGGCCCGCCGCCTGCAGGCGGAGACCCGGCTGAAGACGAATTCTTTGTGAATATGCTCTTGTGGCCCCTGATGATGTATGGAAACAGCCAGGAGCATGACATGGATTTCAGTCAGTTCGTCATTATGTTCCGCTCCATCTTTCTGGAGGGTTTCTTCCGGCCTGAAGGCACGATAAAAGACTTTCTGGATATGCTAATGGAGCATTATCTCTCCCTTGGCGGGGAGATACGTTTTAAATCAGAAGTCGAGTCCATTTATTCCAGGGGTGACAGCGTACACGGAGTTCGGCTGAGATCCGGCGAAGAGATCACATGTGACGACATAATCTCCACAATAGGCTATCCAGGTACACTCAGGCTGCTAGGTCCGGCAGTGGTTGAAGATGGGCCGAGATATGAAGGCAGGATCAGTTTCATGGAACTGATCTGTCTTG
Source organism: Pseudomonadota bacterium (assembly GCA_030635485.1). Taxonomy (GTDB): domain Bacteria; phylum Desulfobacterota; class Desulfobulbia; order Desulfobulbales; family DAOVYS01; genus DAOVYS01. Next base: position 1,443 of record DAOVYS010000058.1, read on the forward strand.
TGTCCATGGAGGCCAGGGCTCATTTAAAAAAGAGTGACCGGACAATTATCTTTTATAATCTGGATGATCAATTCAAATTTTGCCGGCCTGATGATCCGATCAACATACATAGCGGAGTTATCTGTTTTCCTGATAATTTTCAAGGATTACAGGGCACTGCCAGGTTTCAGGGAAAAGATGTCTTTCAGGTCCGCTTCACGCATCCTGCCAACTACGACCATTGGCGAAATGTCTCTCCTGATGAATATAAGGAGATGAAAATCGTTTGGGGTGAGAAATCCGGTCAAGAGACCGCCAAAATAATTGGGAATTATCTGGAAAATGTTGTATATCAGGATTCTTTTACCCCGATCACCATTGAAAAATTTACGGCCAAGTCTAAAGGGGCGGTTTACGGCAGCCCTGTGAAGATCAAGGACGGACGGACATCTTTTAAAAATCTCTTTATCGCGGGCACGGATCAGGGATTCTTAGGAATTGTGGGATCCATGCTGAGCGGAATTTCCATGGTGAATCAGCACGTTTTGGAAAAGATATAAAAAATGTTACACAAATCCATTGAAGGCGCAGCAGATCATTACGACTCGATTGTGATCGGATCGGGCCTGGGCGGCATGACAATCGCAAACAGGCTGGCAAGATCCGGCCACAAGATTTTGCTTCTTGAACATCATTATAAATTGGGCGGGCTTGCCACCTGGTTCAAGCGTAAGGGGCATATCTTCGATATCTCGCTCCACGGGTTTCCGTACGGCATGGTGAAGACATGCCGCAAGTACTGGAATCGCGCTATCATGGATTCCATTGTTCAACTAAAGAACATCGTATTTGACAATCCTCAGTTTTCTCTGAAAACCACGTTTGACCGGATCGATTTTACATCCATTCTTAAGACAACTTTTAAAATCAGCCAGTCTGTAGTGGATGATTTTTTTAAGACCGTTAATCATATGAATTTTTATGATGACCGGTCTATGACCACTCGTGAGCTTTTTGAGCGTTTTTTCCCGGGGCGCACGGACGTACACCGGCTTCTGATGGAGCCCATTACCTATGCAAACGGCTCCACGCTTGATGACCCGGCAATCACATATGGGATCGTGTTTTCCAATTTCATGAACAGGGGAGTGTTCACGTTTCAAGGCGGGACTGACAGACTTATCGGGTTGATGACAGAGGAGATGGAGTCAAACGGCATAACCATTTGCACCAACTCAAAGGTGGACAGGATTGTTATAGAAAATGGAAAGGTGAGGGGAGTTGATGTAAAAGACCGGTTTATTGAGGCTCCCAGCGTGATCTCAAACAGCGGCATAACAAACACGGTCTTTGATCTTGCCGGCAGGGAATCGTTTCCTGACGATTTTCTTTCCGATATTGGAAAAGTTGAGGTAAATAATTCCAGTTGTCAGGTCTATATGGGGATTAAAAAGGGTGAGGTTGTTGACGATGTCGGTGATCTCCTGTTTGTCTCAAAGTCAGAGAACTTTGATTCCAGCGAGCTCTTGTCAATGGATACAACCAGCCGCACTTTTTCCATGTATTATCCTAAAACCAGACCGGGCCATGACAGATATACTATAGTTGCCTCCATGAACGCCCGGTTTGACGACTGGGTCGATCTTTCCGAGGATGAATACAGGTCTGAAAAGGAGAAGATGATTGAGCACGCCCTTAACCATCTTGAGAAATATCTCCCCGGTATCAGGAAAAAGATCGACTGGGTCGAGGCGGCGACTCCCAAGACTTTTCACCGGTACACACTTCACACCAAAGGCTCATCATTTGGCACCAAGTTTGAAGGGCTTGACATATCACGTTCCATTTTCAAGGTCGTTAAAGGGCTGTTTCATGTGGGATCAGTCGGCATTATCATGTCAGGCTGGCTCGGGGCTATTAATTACGGCGTGATTGTGGCAAATGATGTTGATGCCTTTCTGCGTGAATAGTTACAGCTCGGTTGTTTTAGCTATATTTGGGCATTACGCTGAATAGTTACAATAATGGAATATTTGATGTCTGATTTTACAGGACAGATCGCAGTTGTAACGGGCGCCACCAGGGGAATAGGCCGTGCAATTGCCGAGTCGCTGCTTAAAGCCGGCGCTACTGTAATAGGTGTTTATGCCTCAAATGAAGAGGCGGCTCAGGATTTTCTTGAAAGATATGAAGGCGGACATGGCCGGCTTCAGCTTCATAGATGCGATGTGGCAAGGCTTGATGAGGTGAAAGAATTTTACAAAATGGTGGAGGATAGATTTGACACCATTGATATCCTGGTTAATAATGCGGGCATCAGAAGAGATGCGGTAGTTGCCATGATGAGCCCGGAAGATTGGAACCGGGTGATCGAAGTCAATTTGACCGGTTCCTATCACATGGCTAAACATGCGGTGCTTCTTATGCTGAAAAAGAAGTACGGCCGCATCATTTTCATTACATCCCCCATGGCGCACATGGGGTTTCCAGGTCAGGCCAATTACGCGGCATCAAAGGCGGGCCAGATCGGACTGATATCCTCTCTGTCCAAAGAGACCGCCAAACGGAAAATAACGGTAAACGGCGTGTCTCCAGGTTTTATTGATACGGAATTTCTTGGCGGTCTCTCTTCCGAGCAGATGTCCGAGTATAAGAAAATGATACCCATGAAACGTTTCGGCAGACCGGATGAAGTGGCTTCCGCGGTGCTTTTCCTTGCAGGACCCGGGGCCTCTTATATTACCGGGAGTGTTCTGGAGGTAAATGGTGGGCTCTAGCCAGGCGGTTCTCGATGCAATCCCTCATCGGCCTCCTTTCCTCTGGGTGGACCGGATAATCTCCATAGAAGAGGATTCCATTGAAACCGAAAAAGAGATACCCGTTGATCTGGATCTTTTTAAGGGCCATTATCCCGACTACCCGATAATGCCGGGCGTTATCCTCTGTGAGGCTATGTTTCAGACCGGCGGTCTTCTTATTTCAGACATCCTTTCCCGCAACAGATCCGTTGAATCGAGTAACGGTGCTGAACCGGCAATCCCGGTTCTTACCCGGATCCTGGGCGCCAAGTTTAAAAGAGAGGTCAGGCCAGGGGATACGATTCGCATGAAGGCCAGGCTAAAAGAGACCGTAGGACCTGCCTGGTTTCTGAAAGGAAAGGTCCTTGTCCGTGACAAGACCGCTGTAAAGGTCGACTTTGCCTGCACTATTACAACCCCTTCTAAGTTGTCTCCTGTCTCCTGATGAATTTTTTGAATTTCAAGAATAAGCGATTCGTTGTCTTTGGTCTGGCAAACCGTAAATCCGTCGCATGCGCCATTGGAAAGGTGCTGGTTTCCGAGGGTGCCCAAGTCATTCACGTGGTCCGGTCCGAAGAACGTAAGGCTGCGGCATTAAAGCTGTTTCCTGAATCCAGGGTCTTTATCTGTGATGTTGAAGATGAGGCGAATATCGTCAGGGTCAGGGATGAAATCAGTGAGGCTGTTGATGGGAAACTGGACGGTCTGGTCCATTCTATTGCCTTTGCCAATTACTCGGAGGGGATGAAGCCGTTTCAGGAGACGATCAAAAAAGATTTCCTGCAGGCCATGGATATCTCCTGTTTTTCCCTGATCTCAATCTGTAACCATTTCCGTGAACTTTTAGCTGACACAGCCTCGGTGGTGACCATTTCCATCTCAACCACGCGCATGGCTGCGGAGAATTACGGATACATGGCCCCGGTAAAGGCTGCGCTCGAATCTTCCCTCTGTTTTCTTGCAAAGAGCTTTTCAAATTTTTCCAAAGTCCGATTCAATGCAGTCTGTCCAGGGCTTCTCAAGACATCCGCATCAGCCGGCATTCCAGGCTATATAGACAGCTATCTCTATGCCGAAAGGCTCACACTCCGGAAAAAAGCGGTACAGACCGGGGAGGCTGCGGATCTGGCCGCATTTTTACTCTCTGAAAGATCATCCGGCATAACGGCCCAATGCATTGTGGTGGACGCTGGAATGGGCATCAACTATTTTGATTCGGACATTATTGCCGATTCAATGGATTAAAAGATGGTAAGCGATCACAGGACGGCCCAGCTGCACGCGCTCGCCCCCCGCAATATACAGGGAGTATAATCGCGGAGCACGATCACGCGCATCTGAACCGCCCTGAGACCGCTTACAGTTAGAGGGTTTGCGAACCTTGAACCTCACCTGTTTTCTGTGATTGGTTATAAAAGATGATATACAAAAGCGTCTGCCTGTATGAATTCGGCTATGAACTTCCGCCAAACGTGGTCTCCTCGGATGACCTTGAAGAGCGTATGGCGGATGTTTATGAACGTCTTAAGCTTCCTCGGGGCAGACTTGAACTTATGTCAGGCATCAGGGAACGGCGGTTCTGGAATCCGGGAACCAAACCGAGCCGGGCGGCCGCAATGGCCGGCCAAAAGGCCCTTACGGCTTCTAAGGTAAATGCGGATGAGATTGAATGTCTGATCTTCACCTCTGTGTCAAGAGATATGATGGAGCCGGCCACGGCCGCATTTGTGCATAACGAGCTCGGCCTTCCTGAAAAATGTCTGCTTTTTGATCTCTCAAACGCGTGCCTGGGTTTTTTAAACGGCATGATTATGCTTGCCGGGATGATTGAATCGGGTCAGGTCAATAAGGGGCTGATTGTTGCCGGCGAAACAGCCGAGGGTCTCGTGGAATCAACGATAAATGCGGTCCTCGCGGATAAGACCATTACAAGAAAATCCATCAAAGTCTCATTCGCCTCATTGACAATCGGTTCCGGCGCGGTTGCTCTTGTGATGGGCAGGGACGATAATGGGGGAAAAGGGAAGGCTAGGCTTGTCGGCGGAGTCTATAGGGCCAACACGTCCCAGAATCATCTGTGCCGTGGAGGTGATATAGGTTCCGGCAACACCCTTATGTCGACCGATGCCGAGGAACTTCTTAAACAGGGGGTTGATACAGCCCATACCACATGGCATGATTTTAAAAATGAGCTGGACTGGCCCTGTGATTCCATAGATCGTTTTTTCTGTCATCAGGTGGGACGAGCCCATGCCAGGTTGCTGTTTGAGACCCTTTCTCTTGACCCGGAAAAGGGTTTTGAGACCCTGGACTTTCTTGGAAACGTCGGATCGGTTTCAGCCCCCATTACCATGGCAATGGGAGTGGAACAAGGTCTGCTTGAAAGCGGCCGGCGCGCGGCCCTTCTGGGTATAGGAAGCGGTATCAACTGCGTGATGCTTGGGATCGAGTTTATGTAGAAAATCCTCTGTTTGCTTGTCGGCTCCCCTATGGTAATTACTGAAGAGTTTAAGTTCCCTCCGGTTCTGCCGGTGCCTCCGTACAGGCCGGACAGACAACTTGCGGCTCTAATCCCTGTAGGACAAGTCGGTCCGGTTGCCCGTCTCAGATATTTGCGAAGAGAGTTGCGCAAAAGAGAGCGCGTCCGGCCTGGAAAATCAATACCTGCCTCGCTGCAGGTGGAAAAAGCGCTTCATATGATGATTGAGCAGCTCAATCAGGACATGGAAACGCAGGGGATTCAGATTTATCTGGTATTGGTTTCAGGGGCGGCAGGCTATTCGATCGATGTCTACGATTGTACGGACAAGATGCTCTGCAGGTTGGTTCGGGAGGTGTACATTGGTGTTGAAGAACTCCCTAATATGATTCGCAATCTCCAGGAAAAAGCAGGTATTTTGGTCGATATTATTACATGATCCGTAACTTCTCCCACCTTCTCCTCGTATACAGGACCTTTGTCTGAATTCCGGTCTTTTTCTGACCCCTTGATCCTTCTTTGCATCTACTCGCCGTTTGTAGCCGGACTGAATCTTGATCGCCCCGTTCATTACAGCGTGCAACTCCCTAATTTAGTATGAAAAATGCTTTATTAAATTTTTTTAACACCAGCAAATCGAAAGTGTTAAAAACAATTTATACTCATACAGTGTGAACTATGACCAAAAAATGCAGCCCATGACAACAAGAAACCAATTTTCCATAATTACAGGAAGTTATTCGTTTATGCTGAAATCAGAAGTTGAAAAAGTGTGGTGGCTTGGAAATTGCATAAAATAGTAGTAGGTGCTGGTCTTGGGTGTAATAAATTTTTAACCAAAGGGCTTGATGTGAACAAAAAAATTCTTGTAGTTGATAACAATAAAGTCATCCTGAAACTCCTGACACACATGCTTCAAAAAATGGGTCATGAAGTTAAAACAGCGGAAGACGGTCTGTCAGCACTAGAGGTTCTCAAGTCGTATCAGCCTGATGTTATGTTTATTGATCTGATCATGCCCAATATCGCTGGAGATACCCTCTGTCGTATTATCCGTAAAAAACCAGAACTGGATAGCATATTTCTATCCATTATTTCAGCAGTAGCAGTAGAGGAACAGATTGACTTTGTTGCTTTCGGCGCTGATGCCTGCATTGCGAAAGGGCCTGCAAAGGAAATGGAAAAACATATCACCACAGTTTTGGCCCATGCTGAGAAAAAAGAGATTCTCCCATTTGACGGGAAGATACTGGGCGCTCAAGATGTGTATGGGCGAGAAATTACCAAGGAGCTGCTTGCAACAAAAAAACATTTTGAGATTACCTTGGAAAATATGGGTGATGGTTTTTTAGAATTGACTTGGTCCGGCAAAATCTTTTTTGTAAACTCCATGGCCATTGCGTTATTTAAAAGCTCTGAGGAAAAACTCCTTTCCTTAAATTTTTTTGATTTTTTTAAAGAAAATCAGCGGGCTTATATTGCAGACTATTTTGACCAACTTCAACGAAGTCCGGTTGAAATTGGAGAGGAGCACCCTATAAAGATCAACGGTAAGTATGTTTTATTAAAATTCGTACCGATAAATGAGCAAGAACAAAAATCTATTATTGTTTTGATTAAAGATATAACACAGCGAAAACTTGCTGAACAGAAACTCCATGACCACATGTCTCATCTTGAACAGGTGGTAGCTGAGCGAACAGAGAAATACAACAAAATAAATAAAAAGCTACAGAGAAAAATACTGGAACATATGAAAATCAACGATGAGTTGGAATTCGCTACACGACAATGGAGTAATACCTTTGATGCAATATCTGATTTTGTTTCTGTGCATGACCAAAACATGAAGTTTGTGCGTGTAAATAAAGCACTTGCAACATATCTTGGAAAAGATCCTGAAGAGTTACTCGGCAGATATTGCTATGAGGTTATGCATAACATGAATAGTCCGTGGCCAAATTGCCCCCATGTAAAGGCCATTGAGAAAAATGAAGTGGTTACCGAAGAGATCGACGATCCGCATATAGGGATACCTCTGCTTGTCACTTGTTCACCCTTTTTAAATGATGATGGTAGTCTGATGGGATCAGTTCACATTGCACGGGATATATTTCAACAAAAAAAATCAGAGAATGAACGAGAGGCACTGATTGCCCAACTGCAGGAGGCTTTGTCCAGAGTAAAACAGTTAAGCGGCATTATTCCCATCTGTGCCTCCTGCAAACAGATACGAGATGATAAAGGGTATTGGAGTCAAGTAGAAGCTTATATCCGAGATCATTCGGAAGCAGAGTTCAGCCATAGTATTTGTCCTATATGTGCTAAAAAATTATATCCTGAGGGATACGAAGCTGTTTATGGAGAGGATGAGGATAATAGTTCAAACAAGGGATGAAAAGAGGCTCTACCGGGGGTCCGTAAAATCCTCCCAAGTTTCACCCAAGTTCCAAGATTCCCCCGGACGTCCCTCAAGATCCCCCCAATCTTTTCAACACCCTTTAGAAGTGAACCTCTATCCCACCCTTATGCTTTTATAACTTTACCAGGCAGACAGAACTCCCACCAACCTGCGGCAATTAACTTCCGGCATGTCGCCAATTAAGGTATAGTCCCGGGGTTTGCCGACCTAGCCTCTATAGGTTTTTCCTATTACCCTTCCTTTTATCTATCGGAATTTCTTGATTGACAAATAGTAGTATCCGATCCATTCTGTCGGCTTAAATTTTGACGCTTTGCAATTTTAAAAAACCGTCAAGTAAGGCTCAGAAGATATGTCAACACGAGAGAAACGGTCAAAGGAGGATCCGGATGTCAGGATTTAGGAATTTTTTATCAACCAGATGGGGGGTTGTCTCTGTAGGGGCCTTTATAGGCATTATCGCATCCTTACTGCAGAAATTGGGAAACCCGGTAAATATGGGAATCTGCGTGGCCTGTTTCAACAGGGATATTGCAGGCGCGGTGGGACTTCATCGAGCTGCAGTGGTTCAATATATGCGGCCTGAGATTATCGGGTTCGTGCTCGGCTCGATGATTGCGGCCTATATGTTTAATGAATTTCGTGCCAGGGGCGGCTCCGCCCCATTCGTGAGATTCATACTCGGGGGCTTTGCCATGATAGGAGCCCTGGTCTTTCTGGGATGCCCATGGCGTGCCCTGCTGCGTCTCGCGGGTGGCGACGGTAATGCGATAGTCGGTCTGGCCGGACTCATCGGCGGCATATGGATCGGCACCCTGTTTTTCAAAAGCGGTTATAGTCTGGGGAGAAGCCAAAAGACCTATACTTCGGCGGGATGGCTGTTTCCTCTGATAATGCTGGGTTTTTTCGTGCTGATGATTATCTTTCCCCAAGTCGAGGGAGCCGGCAAGAGCGGGATCCTCTTTTACAGCATTAAAGGCCCTGGATCAATGCATGCCCCTCTTGCAGTCGCGTTTTTCATAAGCATAGCCGTTGGATTTCTTGCTCAGAGAAGCCGTTTTTGTACAATGGGGGCCTTCAGGGACCTTATTTTATTCAGGCAGACCCATCTTTTTTCAGGACTGCTTGCGCTTGTTGGAGTTGCCTTTATTGTTAATTTGAGCATAGGGCAGTTTAATCCGGGATTTGTAAAGCAGCCTGTGGCTCATTCCATGGCCCTCTGGAATTTCGGGGGCATGGTGCTGGCAGGTCTGGCCTTTGCTCTGGCCGGGGGATGTCCCGGCCGCCAGCTTTTTCTTGCCGGAGAGGGTGATAGTGACGCAGCTGTATTTGTCATGGGCATGATCGTTGGAGCTGGATTCGCCCATAACTTCGGTCTGGCCAGTTCACCCAAGGGTATAGGCCCGCATGGTGCCGCAGCCGTGATTATCGGACTTCTGGTTTGTTTGTTTATCGGTTTCACCATGCGGCAGAAGAGAGTATAAGGAGGATGAATAATGGGTACAACCCTTGACGCACGCGGACTTAGCTGTCCACAGCCTGTACTGATGGCCCTGGACGAGATCAAAAAGTTAAACAGTGGAGAGATTGAAATTCTGGTAGACACTGATACATCCAGGGAGAACGTAAGCAGGGCTGCCGACAGTCAGGGATGGTGTGTAAAAAATGTTCAGCAAGAGGGCGAAGGTTATAGGATAGTAATCACTAAAGACCTGTAAAAATAATTCACAGATTGATTTTTTACGAGACCATTAAACTTGGCTTTTTTTGATATTTTTAAAAAAAATAGAGTAAAGGGTTCATCAAAGAGCCGTAATTGGGATCTTGGGATACTCTTATTCGAGAATACCAGTGAAGTGATCCGGGCAGAAAGGGTCCTTAAGGCAGAGGGGTGGGAGGTCCGGGTCATGGGACCGCCTCCTGAAATCCGTAATGGATGCGATCTGGTTATCGAATTTCCCCTTATCGAGGAACTGAATATCTTAAGAATTCTAAAGAGAGCAGAGGTCCCTCCTATTGCGACGGTCCCGGTAAACAGTCCGCTTTTACAACCGGTAAATCTCTTTCAGACTAAGGATTTCGGATCATATCTGATGGTTCGGGCGGCCAACATGAAGCTGACGGTCGAAAAGGAGACATTAACGATCGTAAATATTTCAGGAGGCGGCTGCCCTGATGTACCCTATCTGGCCTGGAACATGGTGGGCATGTCCCTCTCAAAGGCCCCGGCTCCTCGGGAGATCGGCCATACACTCTGCGGTTATGCGCTTCAACTCGCCTTTGAGGAGATCACACGGCAATGCTCGCGATAGTGGGGACCGTGCCTGATGAGGATTTTCCCCTTGTAACCGGGGAAGTTTGCCTGGAAAACGATATTATCCATATAGAGAACAGGAAGGTAAAGGTAAACCGCGGGACCCCGGCCCTGTTGGCTGCGGCAGTTAAGGCGGGAGAGGTGTTTGGCCGGCATCCTCCCATAGCCTTTCTTGTC
>DAOVYS010000163.1 GCA_030635485.1 Pseudomonadota bacterium
ACAAGTTATTCGGCAAAATTGCCGATTTGGAATCCTCTGAAAAAATCAAACAACGCAATTCTGCAGGCATGTAGGGTTGTCTTTGTCAATAAATAATTGAAAAACGGTTCTTATGTGGTAACATGACGCCGTTTCCTAATAAGTATCTACAGATGCAAGGTGAGTTGCTCACTATTGTTGAGCTATTCCTTGCAATAGCACTTCTTTTTAAGAAGTACTACCGTTATGAGGTGGCAAGCCATTACCGAATCGTTGCAGTGTGGTCGGCCAACTCTTTCATACATATTTTTCAGTCTTACCAACAACACATGACCAAGCTGTTGGTAAGACTGAAAAATATAAAAAGAGAGGAGGAAAAAGATTATGACATTCAGCAAACCGAACAGAAGTGCCGCCACCCTTACCACAACTCGAGTCGATCCCGCCCCTGTATCTGGAATTTGTGTCAGCTGCGTTGATGGTTGTGAAGGTCCTTGCGAGATAGGACGATCTGCTCTCAAAGGCAGAGAGGTCATCTATCCGACCCCATTTGGGACAACCACTTCCGGCTCGGAAAAAGATTATCCCTGTGATTTTTCCCATTTCAACATTCAGGGCACGGCGGTTGGGGCTGTCGGCATTGAGGCTGATTCCGATATTGCCACCTTCCCGGCGGTGGACACCTCTACGGCCTTGGGAGCTGACGGCAGTATCAAGTTGAATTTTCCGGTTTTTACCGGCGCGGTTGGCTCCACCGATATCGCCCGGATTAACTGGGATGACATGGCGGTGGGCGCCGCGATTTCCGGTGTCATTGTGGTGGCCGGCGAAAACATTTGCGGCATGGACACCCAGGCTGAGTTCAAAAACGGCAAAATAGCCAAATCACCGGAGATGGAACGGCGGATTAATTCCTTCAGGCAATTTTATGACGGCACCGGCGGTATCATTATCCAGGCCAATGTTGAGGATACAAAACTCGGAGTGCCGGAATATGTCATTGAGAAACTAGGGATTGAAATATTTGAGCTGAAATGGGGACAGGGCGCTAAGGATATCGGCGGTGAAGTAAAACTCCACTCCATTGAAAGAGCGCAACAACTCAAAGACCGGGGCTATATCGTGCTGCCCGATCCGACCAACCCGGCAGTACAGGAGGCGTTTAATGCCGGCGGTATAACTGAATTTGAACGCCATTCCCGGCTCGGCATGGTGGACGCAGAGGCATTCCATACATCAGTAAAGCATCTCCGCTCGGTGGGAGCAAAATATGTAACTCTGAAAACAGGAGCCTATCGCCCGGCAGACCTGGCCCGGGCCATTAAATACGCGTCAGACGCCAAGATCGATCTACTGACCATTGACGGTGCCGGCGGTGGTACCGGCATGAGTCCCTGGCGCATGATGAACGAATGGGGTATTCCCACTGTCCAGCTTGAATGCCTTGCCTACCATATGTGCGAGAAACTGGCGGCCCGAGGCGCCTATATCCCGCCTATCGCTATAGCCGGCGGCCTTTCCCTTGAAGACCATATCCATAAGGCCATTGCTCTCGGCGCGCCCTATGTAAAGGCTATCTGTCTCGGCCGGGCGATCATGACCGCCGCTATGGTCGGCAAGACCCACGGCAAACTGATGCGTGAAAAGATGGAGCTTGAAGGCGAAGATGTTTCTGACGGTTATGTGCGGCTGTTTGCGGTCGGTGCCGAGCTTAAGGAAAAATACGGCAAGGATTTTGAAAAAATTCCTGCCGGTGCCATTGGCATGTACTCTTACATCGACCGGATGAAGCAAGGCTTGCAGCAGCTCATGGCCGGATCCAGGAAGTTCGCGCTCAAATATATCGATCGCAACGACCTGGTTGCACTGACTACGGACGCCGCTGATATTTCCGGCATTCCATTTGTCATGGACTCGGACAAGGAAGAAGTCGATAAAATTTTAGGCTTCAAATAAACCCAAAAGGAGATACTCATTATGATTAATTCCATCTGCAAGCTCAATTGCGCATCATGCTATGCAAAGCCGGTCTGTGCGGTGGGTGCCATTCTGGACCAGCAGGGTTCCATCTATGTGGATACTGAAAAATGTATCGGCTGCGGCTGCTGCCGCACGGCCTGCATCACGTTTAGCTATGACGAAGCCCTGAAGGATAAGACCGTGGAATGGCTTAAGGGTGAGGGATAGCACCTTCCTTCTTCGTCCATAATTTCATTCTGCAAGGAGTGATTTTTTTGACCTGGCAGGGCAAGAGGTTGCAGTGCGCAGAATCTTGCACTTACCCAGGTTTCTTTTAATACCCGGGAGAACGGATATGAATGGCTGGATCGGTCGTTGTCTGAGAGTGAACCTGACCGAGGGAAAACACAGTATTGAAAAGATTGATCCGGGTCTCATGGAAAGGTTCCTTGGTGGTCGCGGGCTGGGCGTAAAGATTTTTTCCGATGAGGTTGATCCGCAAACAGATCCCCTGGCACCGGACAACAAGCTGATTTTCATCTCCGGCCCCTTGGTAGGTACCGGCGCGCTTACCGGTGCCTCATGTAATGTCATAACCAAATCATCGCTGACCGGCACCCTGGCCTGCGCCAAGATGCGGGGCCATTTCGGCGCTGAGCTGAAATTTGCTGGGTTTGACATGGTTATCATCGAGGGCAGGGCCGAGGCTCCGGTCATTCTCTCAATTATTGACAACAAGGTTAAGCTGGTCCCAGCCTTGGAATACTGGGGCCGTACCACGGTTGACACTGAAAGTCTTTTCAAAAAGAACCTTGGCAATCAATGGATAAGTCGAGAGACATTTCTTGCCGCCATCGGCCCGGCCGGGGAACGGTTGCTGCCCCTGGCCAATATTGTCAATGACCGTTTTCTGTCTGTCGGCTGCGCCGGTATCGGTGCGGTCATGGGATCAAAAAATCTCAAGGCTTTGGCGGTCAAGGGCCAGCATTCCCTTCAGGTGGCTGACGGCAATCGTTTTGTCCAGGTGGTCAACTCCCTGATTAACAAACTCAACAGTTCTCCTTTAACTTCGCAGTCCATGTCTCAGTGGGGAACTGCTTTTTTGGTAGGCCTTTGTTACCAGAAGGGAATGCTTCCCCAGAACAATTTTCGCGGCGGTACTCTTTCTTTGAAAAATATTGGTACGGAGGCCCTTAATAGTGCTTTTCGCCTCAGGAGCCGTGCCTGTTTTGCCTGCCCGGTAGCCTGTATAAAGAAGACCGATGTCAAACATCCCACCTTTGAAGGCCGGGGGATGGTGCCGACCTACCTGGCCATCGGTTCGCTCGGCGTCAATTGCGGCGTTAGTGACCTGTCCATAATAGGCACGGCCAATATGCTCTGTGCCGAAATGGGACTCGACCCGGTGGCAACAGGCGGTACCTTGGCCACCGCCATGGAATTGGTCGAGCAGAAGGCCCTTACCCCTGAAGAGTTGAAAATCGACCTACGTTTCGGCAACGGCGAAGCAATGCTGGATGCCATCCGTTTGATGGCCACCAAGGGAGGGCATGGCAAACGGTTGGGGCAGGGAGGTAAAGCATTAGCGGATTCATTTGAAAGGCCTGAAACATTCATGGGTGTGAAGGGTTTACCCCTTGCCCCCTTTGATCCCCGTGCCATCCAGGGCCTGGGGCTCCATTTTGCCACCAGCAATTACGGCCCGAACCACCTTTATGGCAATACCTTTATTGATGAACTGCTCAATGCCCATGAAATACTTGACCCTTGGGATATCAAGGGTAAGCCGCAACTGGTCAAAGACTACCAGGACACAACTGCCGTAATGGATTCTCTTGGGTTATGCAGCTGGCCGTTAATGGGGCTGAAATTTAAAAATTACGTGCCCATGGTGAACAGCTGTCTCGGCACGAGCCACAATACGGATGATCTTTTCCTTATGGGTGAGCGAATCTGGAATTTGGAGCGCATGTTCAATATGAAAGCGGGCTTCTCAGATGCCGACGATTGTCTTCCGGACCGGTTTATCAATGAGCCTATTGAGGAAGGTCCCGGCGTCGGCCAAGTCAGTCGAATAACGGAAATGTTGCCGGAATATTACCGGCTAAGAGGGTGGAGCGATACGGGCGAACCTTTACCGGAAACCTTAAGAACCTTGGGATTGGAGAACAGCTGATGGCCAGGATAAAAATCGATCACGATAAATGCACGGGCTGCAGGCATTGCGAAATTGCCTGTTCTTTGAATCATGTGCAGAACACCGCTAATCCCCGTCGAGCTCGAATTAGGGTGATGCGGGATCACAATCGGTATTATCCGGTGATTGCCGGCCCATTCGTTGATGCTGCCTGCACCTCGAAGGTGTTTGTTGAAATTGGCGATCTCCAATACGATATGTGCGCGGTTTGCAGGGCTTCCTGTCCGGAAAAACCCTATTTTATTGAGGCGGAGACCGATATCCCGTTGAAATGTGATTTCTGTGGCATCCCGCCCAGTCCGTCCTGTGTGCGTTGGTGCAACAGCGGCGCCCTTGAGCTGGTGGATGATTGACGGCATGCCGATCAACAACTTGGTTCGGCTGCGCTGGGAATTGTTAATTATCAATTATCAATTGATGAGAAAAAAATGTCGAAGATGAGTGATACTATCACTAAAAAAACTGTCGGCGCCGTAATGGTTGTCGGTGGTGGCATCGCTGGAATTCAGACCGCTATGGATCTTGCCGACACCGGATTTTATGTCTACCTGGTTGAGAGATCGACGGCAATCGGCGGCATCATGGCGAGTCTGGATAAGACCTTTCCCACCAACGACTGCGCTATCTGAATTCTGGCGCCAAAACTGGTAGAGGCCGGTCGGTCTCCAAATATCAGGATCATCACCAGAGCCGAGGTCCAGGAAATCTCTGGTCATGCCGGGGATTTCCACGTCAAAATTCTGCAGCACCCGCGTTTTGTTGATGAATCGAAATGCACCGGCTGTGGAGTCTGTGCCCAATACTGTCCTGTTGCAATCCCGGACCCGCATAATCAGCACCTGACCACCTATAAGGCCATTGATATTCTCTATACCCAGGCTATCCCTTCAGTTTATGCGGTGCAGCCGGATTATTGTCTGTTTTTGAACAAGAAGGAGTGCAAGCAATGCGCCAGGGCTTGTCAGGCCGGGGCGATTAATTTTAATCAGCAGCCAGAGGTTGTGGAGTATGAGGTCGGGGCTGTTATTCTTACCACCGGCTTTAAGGATGTGGACCCGGCAAAACTTGCCTCCTATGGCTATCAGGAGTCCGCCAACATAGTCACCGGTCGGGAGTTTGAACGCATATCAAGCGCATCAGGACCCTATGGCGGCAAGATTTCAAGACCGTCTGATCTTGAGAAACCGCAAAAAATAGCCTTTGTCCAATGTGCCGGCTCCAGGGGCAGGGGGCAGAGCAAACAATACTGTTCATCAGTCTGCTGCAAGTATGCGGTTAAGGATGCTATCGTCGCCCTGGAGCATGAGCCTGATCTGGATATCACTATTTTTTTCATGGATATGCGGATGTATGGCAAAGGGCTGGATGAATTCTATGAACGGGCCAGAAACAGCGGTGTTCGTTTTGTGCGTTCCAGGGTTGCGGAAATCAAGCGTGAACCGGCAACCGAGGACCTGCGCATCAAATATGTCACGGAACAAGGAAGATTGCAGGAGGAATCCTTCCAACTGGTAGTCCTGCCGATGGGCCTTGAACCATCAAACGGCAATTATTCCCTTTCCAGAGCAGCGGGCATTGATCTCAATAAGTACGGTTTCTGTCGGGCAGAGCTTTTTACCCCCCTTGCCTTGAGCAGGGAAGGCATATTCGCTGCCGGTGGTTTCTTAGGCCCGATGGCGCTGCCTGAATCCGTGATGCAGGCCAGCGGTGCTGCTGCCTGTGCATCGGAACTACTGGCACCTGCCCGTCGAACTCTGATATCGGAGAAGGAGTTTCCTGAAGAGCGTTCAATTGATCAGGAAGAGCTTCGGATAGGGGTCTTTGTCTGTAACTGCGGCAAGAATATCGCCGGGGTGGTCGATGTGGCCGAGGTTACCAAATATGCTGCTGATCTCGGGGATGTGGTGGTTAGTGTGGACAACCTATATTCCTGTTCCCAGGATACCCAGGAGCTGATTAAGGAAACAGTAATACGGGAAAGGTTGAACCGGGTGGTAGTGGCGGCCTGTACACCCAGGACCCATGAGCCGCTTTTTGCCGAAACAGTCCGTGAGGCGGGATTGAATAAATGTCTCGTTGAAATGGTCAATATCCGGGACCAGTGCTCCTGGGTTCACGCCCATGAAAAGGAAGAGGCCACCCGCAAATCCAGGGATTTGGTCCGAATGGCTGTTGCCAAGGCCAGATGTGTCGAGCCTCTCAAAGAGCCGATAATTGATGTAATGCCCAAGGGACTTGTTATTGGCAGCGGCATGGCCGGGAT
>DAOVYS010000108.1 GCA_030635485.1 Pseudomonadota bacterium
CCCCATCTGCACGCGCTCAGGGCAAGCAACATAGAATGGCTATAGTCACTCGCCCTGATCACGTACCCCAAGGGCACTTCCTTCGGGCGCACATAAGCCTGGGGCACTGGTAAACGCTTACATGCCGGGGGTTCCCGTAAGTTCGTACCCCTGGCGAACGGTTACAATTTATGATCAGTCACCCAACTTTTTCCCCTCTTCCCCGTTCCGACTTCCGGAGAATAAGAGACAAAAAGGGATTCACTGCTATTGAAATCCTGCTGGCAATAATCATTATCGGGTTGATGGTTATTGTTATGGTCCCACGGGGACAAAGGGCGACCACAGAAGCAAGATACGGCATCGTTCGCCAGAACTGTACCCAGCTTGCGGGCTTTGCAGTTGACTGGATTGAACGTATGATGCTCGCCCAGGACGACAACTCCGCATCCACACGAATAGATTATTTGAACAGCCTGGCAACATGTAACCTGGACACCCCTGATTTCAGCTCCACAATAGGCGCTAAAGGGGGAGTCTGGATCGCAACATCCAATATCAACAACTGGAACAACAACAGCAGATTGACCAGGGTAAAAGGCCGCATGATCAACAAAGAAGGACCTGCAAGCCCTGAAATCAGCGTCCAGGGAATCATCAAATCAGATCAGCCATTGACTAATCCCTTCAATCAGCTGAGCGTGTTCGGCACAGGCAACTACAGTCCGAGCAGCGTGACCCCGGGTGCCATTGCAGCCGGAGGCGCGACAGCAGATACTACAACCTCCGTTCCCTGGGCCTATTTTGCACTGGTCTTTCAGGGGACAGACAACCAAAATGGTGCCAGATATCCAAACAACGGGGTCGACTTTCACGCCGGCATGGCAACAACCTCTCTCCAAGGTCTGAAAAACGGAATCTTTCTGGCAAGAGAGCGTCTTGAAAGATAATAATCTTCGTAAGATCAGCCGCTTCAAATAGCCCTACCCTCCAACCTTCATTTTTTCGCTATTTACCGCAAAATTAGCTTAACCCATTAATTCAATTATACTTTTAGCTAAAGGCTAGTGGCTGACAGCTCTGCCAACAGATATTTACTATTGCACAATATATTATTATGCAATACTATATATGATCTTTGTACTAGCCCTGCACTTTACTCATAAATGTCGTAAGCATATTTTTTATCCCTAATTAACTAATGAAAAATAAGCAAAAAACTAAACCGAACATGCAGAAGCAGAACAAGAAAGAAGATCCGAGATTTATCCGATTTCAGACTATTCTAAAAAATTTGCGCATCATCTTCCGTTCAACCCAGGCTCATTCCCGCTGGGTTGAAAAGGAATCAGGGCTTTCCGCCGCACAGTTGTGGATGTTGTGGGAGTTATTCAACGAACCAGGACTTACTGTCTCAGGGCTTGCAACAGTTTTGTCCATTCATCGATCAACCTGCAGCAATATGCTGGACAAACTTCAAGACAAGGAACTTGTCTACAGGGAACGTAGCCACAATGATCAACGCGTTGTACAACTCTATTTAACAAAAAAAGGAACGGAATTGCTGGCTAAGGCGCCTCGACCGGCCCAAGGCACGCTTGCGGACGTCTTATTGAGATTGCCGGACGATGCTTTGCTGGAACTTGAACAAGGGTTGGACAAATTTGTAGCTGCTTTAAAAATTGTCGACACGGATGACGGCATGCTCCCCATTACCGAGAAATCATAGTCCAATAAAACTTATTCCATGAAGAGACTAAAATCGGTTTTCACTTCTTTGCTTGTGCTCCTTTCCTGTGAATCTTTCTGGGAATCGATTTTCCTAAAAACCGCGCACAACAACTCCCCCCCCTGGTTATATCACCTTCCCCCAGACCATCTCTGAATAGAAATGGGTTTTCATTGCCGTTTTTTCACCCTTTTGTTGCATTAATTGCGGTCTATTCAAACGAGCCGTTTTTTAAGCAATACAATCTATTAAATATTATTTAAAAAAACTATGAATTCTATCACCCAGACATTGCAGACAAATACCATAGAGAATCTGTTTTTCCCATCTCCCACAGAGGAGGCCCCCCCGTTAACCACTTACTACAATCCGGGCTTTAACATTGATTTCACAGAAAGACTGCTCGGTAAAAAAAATGGCAACAAGGTGCCCCGTTCCACCCAGACCAGACTGGACACTATGCAGAAGAGGCTGACTCCGCTGATCCATCCGAGGGTAAGCTTTGGAATCTACGAAATTTCAAAAATTGAAAAAGGCATAGTAAGTCTCGCCCACCACACCATTTTCCACAGCCACAAAATGGCCTATTCCCTGAAAGGCGCCAAAAGGGCGGTCATCTTTATTGCTACTATCGGACGTCAGATTGACGCTGAGATAAACAATCTCATGCGGAAAGGGGAATTAGCCAATGCATACGTAGCCGATGCTCTTGGCTCCGGGGCGGTTGAACGTCTGGTGGAACAATTCCAAAAAGAGGTTGCAGCTGAACTTTTCAATGAAGATCAGGAAGTGGGACTGCGCTTCAGCCCTGGATACTGTGATTGGCCTATTACCGAGCAGACCGCCCTGTTCTCTCTTCTGGACAGTAAAACCGCAGGAGTCAAGTTGGGAAAAACATGCCTGATGGATCCCCGCAAGTCCGTTTCAGCGATTTTTGGAATTTACGATCAGGGTAAAATGCGTGTGAAACACTCGAAAAACCCCTGCATGAGATGCGCAAAAAAGGATTGTATTGCAAGACGGACGGCTGTTGCGGAAGAAATTTAGTTCGCTTCGCTCACAATTGATGCACTCCTAAAAAATCATGGAATGGCTAAATAAAAATTTCGATATACGCACCAAAGAGGTAAACCAATGAAGACCAGAAAGGGTCTGGCAGGCGGCCAATACACTCCGCTCTCTGAAAAGGATATAAAAAAAATCGATGACGCTTCCATGCAAATATTTGAGGAAGTCGGTGTGCAGGTGAATTTTCCCGCAGCCCTTGAAACCTTTCTTGAAGCCGGCGCCACTGTGGACGAAAAACAGAATATCGTAAAAATGGACCGAGGGCTGGTAAAAGAGCTACTTTCATCAGCCCCGGCGACAATCACACTCT
Source organism: Pseudomonadota bacterium (assembly GCA_030635485.1). Classification (GTDB taxonomy): domain Bacteria; phylum Desulfobacterota; class Desulfobulbia; order Desulfobulbales; family DAOVYS01; genus DAOVYS01. The sequence goes on from DAOVYS010000108.1 coordinate 3,087, forward strand.
ACGGCCGTGATGAATCAGGCGAACACGATCTTGAGATAGGCGGCAACAGGGTCTACATGGGCACCGGCGGAACCGCTCTAAATGTGCAGGATCCAGGCAGCAACGATTCAAGGAGGGCAGAGCTTCGGGATATAATGAACATGGCCCGCCTGGTTGATCATCTGGACAATATCCATTTTTACATGCTCAATGTTTACCCCAGCGATCTATCTGTGAAGGGAATCGATGTGAATCGATTCGGCGCGGGCCTTAACAGGACGCGTAAGCATATCATGGGAGGCGTGTATACACTAGATGGGGTACGTAATGTCATAAAAATGGCTGAAAAAATCGCCGGTTCACCGGAAACTTTACGAAAGCGTCCTTTCATCTCTATGGTCGCGTGCCCGATCAGCCCGTTCAAGCTGGACCAGAGCTATGGTGAACTCGCTGTAGAGGCGGCAAAGAACAATATTCCGGTTGTTGTGCCTGCCGAACCTCTGTGCGGCGCCACTGCTCCCATAACACTGGCCGGAAACCTCGTGGTTCAGACTGTCGACACTCTGGCTGGAATCATAATGACTCAGCTTGCAAATCCAGGTAGCCCTGCCATTTATGGCTGTATCTCGTCAATCACCGATCTCAGAGATATGAAATATCTGGCCGGAGCTGTTGAAATGGGACTTATGAACGCGGGTGCAGCTCAAATGGCCCAGTTTTACAACCTACCCTTTTACGCAACCGCCGGCATGACCGACTCTAAAACCATTGATGCCCAGGCGGGTTATGAATCCGCAATTACCTCAACCTTGGTTGCTCTTGCCGGAGCAAATTTCATTCACGATGCGGCCGGATTTGTCGAATTCTGCATGACCGCATCATACGACAAACTGGTAGTGGATAATGAGATTATCGGCATGGTAATGCGGGCCGTGGAAGGTATTGAGGTGAACGATAGAACACTGGCTCTGGACGATATCAAAAAAGTTGGACCGGGGGGGCACTTTGTCTCTTCACGCCACACCCGTAAATATATGCGCACAGAGCAATACAGACCGGAACTGAGCGACCGAAATACGCGCGACCAGTGGCAGGCCGACGGCAGCCGGGATGCATGCCAACGTGCCACGGATTATGTCCGCAAAGTTTTAGAAGCGCCGGCGGAGAATGTACTGTCTGAGGATGTTCGCGCCTTTATTAAGGCGGAAATTCCTGCTATTCAGCCATTCATTATGGAATAGAGGTTAAGGGGGGTCACAGGCACCCCATCTGCACGCACTCGGCCCCAGCAGCAATATACAGGGAGTATAATCAGGGGCCGATCACGTACCCCAAGGGCACTTCCTTCGGGCGCACAGAAGCCTGGAGCGCCTGTGACCCCTTAACAGTCAGAGGGTTTTTCAATGGTGTTTATTACCCCGTGATCGGTTACGTATAGAGGAGAAATTTATGATCACAATTGCTGAAAAAATTAATGCTACCATTCCATCTGTTAAAAAGATTATTGAGACCAGGGACAGGGGAAAATTGCTGGAACTGGCCCGGACGCAGTCCAAGGCCGGGGCGGATTATCTGGACGTGAATGTGGGCACCGGAACCGGCAGCCGGCAGGATGAAATTGATTCCATGCGCTGGGCCGTGACCATGATTCAGGAAGAGGTTGAAACGCCATTATGCATAGACAGTGCTGATCCGGACGTACTCGCTGCAGGACTTGCCGCCAGGGATGGACGACCTGCCCTGATCAATTCAACCAAAGGCTCGGATGAACACCTTAATAAAGTCGTACCCCTGGCAAGGGAATACGGCCAGCCACTCGTAGGCCTGGCCATGGATGAAGAGGGCATTCCCGCAACTGTAACCGCTCGTGTCGCCGCCTGTTCAAAAATAGTCTCTACATGCGCCGAGAACCGGGTCGGCATGGACAATGTGTTCTTTGATCCCCTTGTGCTCCCTGTTTCAACTGATGTCAAACAGGGATTGGTTACGCTGGAAACCATCCGTGCCTTAAAAGAGCAATTCCAAAAAGCGCACATCGTGATGGCTGTTTCCAATGTCTCTTTCGGCCTGCCTGAAAGAAGAATTTTCAATACCGCCTTTCTGCACATGGCTATCTTTGCCGGTCTTGACACTGCTATTTTAGACGTGCTGAATCCTGACCTGATGGGCGCGATAAAAACCGCTGAGGCCATTATGGGCAGAGACCGCCATTGCCGTAAATATGCCAGGTTCTGGCGAAATAGATGAGGAATGTAATGAACGATTTTCGAAACGGCACAATTGTCAAGCCGCATGAACGTCTTAACCAGGAGCAGATCAACCGGCTCCACTCCACCTCAATGGCGATCCTGGCCGATCCAGGTATCTGGTGCTACAACCAACGTGCCGCTGATCTTTTCAAACAACATGGAGCAACAGTATGGCAGGAAGAGACGCCGGCATCCCCCTGCTGGAGAGTTCAATTCCCGCCGGAGTTAATTACTGATTCTTTAAAAAAGGCACCCTCACGGATAATTCTTGGAGCAAGAGATCCTGCAAACCGGCTGGAAATTGACGCTGAAGTGCCCAGGGTATATTTCGGGTCCGGGTCTGAGACCAATATCTGGCTTGAAACCGAGATGGAAGAACATATCAGCCGCTCCGACGATTCAGTGATCAGAAAACTCCCCGTATTCACCAAAAAACGTGGCAGCGCCGAACTGCTCTGCAGGGCTGCCCATTTATGTGAACAACTGGAGCATCTTGATTTTTTTATCCGCCCGGTCAATATCCAGGACCCGGATGTAAATGAGGCCAACCATGATGTGAACAAATTTTTTGCAAGCTTAAACAACATCACCAAGCATGTTCAGGCCGGTCTGACCAAACTGGAAAGCCTGAAGGATGTAATAAAAATGGCCGAAATTATTGCAGGCGGGCCTGACAGACTGCGAGAAAATCCTCTGATTTCCTTTATCGCATGTGTTTTTAAAAGCCCCTTGCAACTGGTTGACGATACTGCGGACAAGGTCTTTGACATTGTAGAAAAGACAGGCCTTCCTGTTGTGATTTCATCCTCTCCCCAGGGTGGTTCCTCTGCTCCTATTCAGGAGACAGGCATGGTGGCCCAGATCAATGCGGAAATCCTGACCGGAATTACTCTGACCCAGCTGATCCGGCCCGGCACCCCGGTTTTGTATGGCAGCGTAGCAGTCCGAGCCCGCCTGGATGATCTTCATGATCTCTATGGTTGTCCTGAATTCAACCAGTATAACAATGATTGCGCCCAGCTGGCCCGTTATTACAAACTCCCCTGTTATTCCAGTTCCGGTGTGAGCAATGCCCAGACCCCCGGCATGCAGGCAACTTTTGAAAAACTCTATACCCATCTTTATATGGCCATGAGCGGCGCGCAGTATATCCATTACTCATTCGGACTGCTTGATCGAACCAATACATTCTGCCCGGTGCAGGCCGTGCTGGACAACGAACATATAGGCCTTATAAAACACTGCCTGCGGTCACCTGTCATTGACCAAGAAACAGCCGGAGAGGCAGTGGCGATGATCAAAAAGGTGATGACAACCAGCCATCGTCTTTTCACTCGCCATACCAGAAAACCGGTACGGGCCGGCATTGTGTCCCAACCTTACCGGTTTGAAACCAAAACCATGCATGACACGGTGATTGAAAAGGGGCTTGAGTACATGGCGGAACTGGAGGCGCGTCCGGTCCGCCATCTTGACGCAGACACTGTTAACGAAATATACAACAAGATACCGGGACTTCTGCCCCGGCTGAAGCAAAGTTGTTGATTCATGCATATAAGGAGAAAGAAGAATGGAAACACAGGAATTGTTGGACAGGATAGCCATTAATGTGGTCCAGGGGCGGGTTGAAGCCGAAGATGAAGGTTTTGATGAAGGTTTTGAAAATCAACCGGCAGTAATCGAGCTGGTTGAAGAAGCGCTGGAAAACGGCATCAGTCCGTCGGATATCCTGATCAAAGGACTTACCTCTTCCATGACCGTGGTGGGCGAAAAATTTGAAACAGGAGAATACCTGATACCGGATATGCTGGCCTCGGCGGAAGCAGTGGGCGCAGGCATGGATATCCTCACTCCGCATCTTTTAAAAGCCGGGATCGAATCAAAGGGTAAATTCGTTATTGCTACTGTGTCCGGCGACCTGCACGACATCGGCAAAAATATTGTGGCTATAATGCTGAAAGGGGCTGGTTACGAGGTGGTGGATCTTGGGGTTGATGTCCCTGCTTCCCGGATAATCGAAACTGTAAAGAAACATAATGCTCCCTATCTCGGGCTTTCCGCTCTGCTTACCACCACCATGCGCAACATGGACGAGGTAATAGATGGTCTCAAAGAGGCAGGCCTGCGGAACCAGACCAAGGTCTGTATCGGAGGCGCCCCTACGTCGCAGGATTTTGCCGATCAGATCGGGGCGGACAAACACTGCAACGACGCCTTTGCAGTCCTTGACTGGCTTAAGGCCGCCGCCTGAATCGAATTTTGTAAATATTCGTCAGCGCTTCACAGGAAGGCAATCAGGCTGCCCAGCATACCAAAGTATAGCTGATCAGCCTGATTGCCTCCCTGTGAAGCGCTGCCAAACATTTACAATTTGGTGGTTCCAGTTATTTTCAGGCATCAAGCCGAATATTTACGGTTGACGGAAAAAATTTTCAATAAATTCAGTAAGTTAGGGTGTCGGCCATATCAAATTTTTTCCTCATGCTCAAGAAGCGGCGTGCAGACCTTCAGGGAAAGCTCTGTGAACCAATTATCCAGTGGCGCCGAATCCCTGAACACAACAGGATAGTATTTATCCCTTTCGAATTCCCCTGGGTAGTCGTTGCTGCCGTTCCATGTTTTTGACGCCGCATTCATGGCCCTTGACGCATCCGCCTTGTCCAGAAATGATTCCGTATAAGTAAACGATGTGTCAGGGAAAAAATGAAGAGGGAGTTTCAGTCCCTTCCAATATAGTTCCAAAAGCGCTTACAGGAGATCAATGGCGTCCGGGGCGGGAGTATAACGCCTAACGGCGTCACCGGCCACAAGGAGTGTCTGACCCGGATAATTTTCCGCGGACAACGCATTCAGCGCCAGATGTCTGATCCAGGCAGTTAAACGATCCTTGCATTTCAGTTTTGCAAACCTGTATTGAAGAAGATAATCCGGGTATATGGAATCTAATCGGCCGGTCAGATTGAAACCGGACAATTCCAGGTCAATTTCAAGTGGAGCAACCATTTC
>DAOVYS010000139.1 GCA_030635485.1 Pseudomonadota bacterium
CTTAAAGGATCAGCCCGGCATGGCCGGGAATTTCAAGATTCCGAAAGAGATGGCGCCGGGCGAGATAAAAGACCGGGTCAAGGTGTTCACCCAGACAATACGCGCCAAACATCCGGACGTAAAAGAGATTCCTGTAATCGAGCTTCCCTATTTCAACACGGAAACCGGAAAGTATGAAGCAGCGCGTTCCGATGTTATTCCGCTTTTTGTTAAAGGCGCCCGTATCGTGACAGCCATGGACGCTGAAGGCAATGAAGTAGCGCCCGCAAAAAAGGAGATCAGCACACGGGATGAAGGCATTGCATACAACTATGAGGATCCCGGGGTCCTTGAAACAGAGGTGGACGACAAATTCTCGTTCACCGAATCTCCGTTATGGATGGCCGCGCTCATTATTCCGCCTGCATGCTATCTGCTTGTTCTTGTTTCCACCCTTGTGATTCGAAGCCGCGGAAAAGACCCTGAAGGACTCAAGGCAAGGAAGGCTTTTGCCGAATTCAGCCGGGACCTTAAAACGATCGATATCGGTCCGTCGGCAGATGCGTCCGAGGCCCATAGCCGGATTTCCGGGGCAATACGGGAATACCTGGCTAAAAAATTAAGGCTCACAGCCGGCGCCATCACATATCAAGACGTTGCCGGACTACTTACAAAAAGCGGAGTCAGCCCTGACACCGTAACCTCTCTAAAACAGATCCTTGACCAGTGCGAGGCCCACCGTTTCGCCGCTAATAGCATCACCCAGGGAGACTTAAGCAATCTGCTCGCCCGCGCTCTTGAAACCGCAGGTCAGATTGAACAGCGTCTGAAGTGAGTTTCATTGGCCGGCGAAAGCATTACCCAGTATCGGCCAAGTTATTTCCTTACAGGCCCTAACTGGATATCCAGTATAATCAATAATCAATTGTTGATTTAAAAATCAAAAGAAAAAAATCGGCAGATAATTTGTAGTATAATCAGGCTGTAAATCCCGGCAAGGACATCGTCCATAACAATGCCGATCCCACCGTTAACACGCCTGTCTATAAGCCGGATGGGGAATGGTTTTAAAATATCGAAAAAACGGAAAATCAAGAATCCCAGGATCCAGACAAATATATTGTTCGGGGCGCCTATCAAGGTGATCAGCATGCCGATTATCTCATCGATTACAATTACACCCGGATCCTTGCGGTCAATGATTTTTTCGGCAGAGCCGGCCGTGACGACTGAAATCACGAATATTATTCCAAGGGCTGTGAAATAATGTTCGGCAGATAGCTGGATGAGAAGAAAGTGGATGGGAATGGCCAGGGCGGAGCCCCATGTGCCGGGAGCAATCGGTAAATAGCCCACAAAACATCCGGTCGCAATGGCCATTATAAGGTTTGTCAAGCGCTTACTTCCTTACAAAGTCTTTAGCCGTGCGTCGAGTCACTTCGGCGTACACATCCTTTAACGGCACCTGATGTCTTTCTGCCGTCTTTCTGCACTCTTCGTATTCAGGGTAGAGAACAGATCCGTTTGGTGTCTCGACTTTTTTAACCCCTACCTTTCCAAAACAGGTTTCAACCGTGCCGGGCTCCCTTACCAGCGTCCAGCGCATCATTCGGTGAAAGCGAAGCCCTATGGACGTTGTTTCGGAAAGCATGCATTTTTTTATTTCCCAGGCATGTGCAGGGTCTGAGATCACCTGAATCATGAATCCGGGGCGGCCCTTTTTCATCTGGACCGGAATGAGGATTACGTCCAGAGCGCCCAGTTTGAAAAGCTGTTCAGAGAGATGAGGAAAGCCCTCGGGAGACCAGTCGTCCAGATTAGTCTCTATGATCTCGACCTCTTTCGCCTCGTTGGATTCTCTTGTCTCCCCAATCACAAGGCGTAATAGATTCGGCGGGTGTTCAGGCAGGTCGCGGCTTCCGCAGCCGTATCCCACGGAAGTGATTGTCATGGGGGGGAACGGACCGAAATCTTTGCTAAAGCCCTTTATCAGCGCGGCACCGGTGGGAGTTACCAGCTCTTTGTCAAGATCGACTCCGTAAACCGGCACGTTTTTCAATAGTTCGCACACGGCCGGAGCAGGCAGCGGCAACATTCCGTGTTCGCATCTGACCCACCCGTGCGGCATGGGAAGCGGAGAGGTGATCAGGTGGGCTATTCCAAGGTGGTCCATGCCTGCAGCGCATCCCACAATATCGATTATGGAATCCATGGCGCCGACTTCATGGAAATGGACATCGTCGACCTCGCAGCCGTGGACACGCGCCTCTGCCGTTGCAAGCAGCTTGAATACGGTCAGGGCCTTTTTTCGGACCGGTTTGGACAATCCGCTCGCTTTGATCAGGTCCCGGATGGTCTTCCAGGATCTGTGGCCGGTTGTTTCGGTTATCTTGATTTCAACCCTGGTGCACCTTAAACCCGATGACTGTTTTGGAATAACGTCCAGACTATAGCCGTTGCCGATTCCCATGGCGGCCAGTTGTGTACGGAGCGCTTGTTCGGTAAAACCGGCATCCAGCAGAGCGGACAGAAACATGTCACCGCTTATTCCGGAAAAGCAGTCAGCATATGCGATTTTCACCTTTCACCCTTTCCCGAATATGAGTCCTGTTTCCAGGCGGCATCCGCGGAGAAAAGGACCTGCTGCCATCCTTTTTGAACCCTCGCGCTGGACTTCCCGGATGAGGAGATAATTTTTTCCTGTTGCTATAAGCAGCCCTTCATCATCCGCCTTGCATAGTTCGCCCGGCTGTTCCATGACCTGTTTTGGGATGACCAGCGGGTTAAATAGTCTGAATCTCTTTTTGGAAAGGGTGGTATACGCGGTGGGCCACGGATCAAGTCCGCGGATCAGGCATCCGATATCATGGGCCGGTCTGGTCCAGTCTATCTCTCCGTCTTCTTTTTTAAGCATCCGGGCATGGGTGGCTGGATGCTCATTTTGTTTGCGGGCTTTTAGTTTTTTTTCTATTATAAGGTCGATTGTCTTTGCCAGAAGCCTGCCGCCCAGTTCAGCGAGTTTTACGGACAAGGTCCCTGCGGTTTCAACCGTTTCCATGGCGCCGGAATCGGACTTGCGGGTCTGTATGGAGATCTTTTCCGCGATCAGAATATCGCCCGTATCCTCTCCCTCGTCCATCTGCATGATGGTCACCCCGGTTTCCGTCTCACCTCTGATCAGAGCCCATTGAATCGGGGCGGCGCCACGGTATTTCGGCAGAAGGGAAGGGTGTACATTGATGGTGCCGAATCGCGGGAAATCAAGGAGTGTTGGCGGAAGGATCCTTCCGTATGCGGTCACGGCAAAAAGGTCGGGTTCCAGGGCCTTTATTTTTGCCATGAATTCCTCTCCCCTGATTTTGTCGGGCTGGAGAACCGGAATCCCGAGAGATTCGGCTCTCTCTTTGACGGGAGGTGCGGCCAGGCGTCTGCCGCGCCCCTTGGGACGGTCGGGCCTTGTTACTACTGAAACGACATTAATGTTGTTTGCAACAAGCGTTTCAAGGGAGGGGACCGCAAAATCGGGTGTTCCAAAAAAGATGACGCGAAGATTTTTTTTCATCCGGCCTTTTGTTCCTTCTGTTCCCTTAACTCTTTTTTGCGTCGTTTTTTGTACAGATTCCTTTTGAGCGAGCTTATGCGGTCAAGAAAGAGTTTGCCGTTAAGGTGGTCGACCTCATGTTGTATAACCCTGGCCGACCAATCCTCAAATTCGTATTTAAGTTCGTTTCCATTAAGATCCAGGGCATGTACCTTGACCTTTTTCGCCCTTTTGACCTTTGTGAAATATTCCGGAACACTCAGGCAGCCCTCTTCATCCACCTGGGTCCCTTCTTCTTCGCTTATCACGGGATTGATCAGTTCCAGATATTTGTTTTCATTTTCATCCTTGCTCATGTTCATTACGACGACCCGAAGAAGGACCCCGATCTGAACCGCGGCCAGTCCCGAGCCTGGGGCCGCGAACATGGTTTCCGCCATGTCGGACACAAGCTGTTTGAGCTTATTGTCAAAAGCGGTAACCTGTTTTGATTTTTTTTTAAGGAGCGGGTTCGGGTATGTGACTATCTCTTTTTTCGGCATTGGGAAGTTCTGGGTTACAAAGGTTCAAAGGAACATAAAAAGCGTCTAAAAAATAAAGACGCATAGAAACGTTTATTATAACATATTTTCCGGATCAACGTCCACCGACAATTTGACTGTTTTGGTGTGAATTTCAGGAGGAGGCTCTCTGGTCAGACGTCTGCAGATCGAGTGGAGGGCTTTTCTGTTTGCGGATTTCAATATGAGCTGCCACCTGTATTTTCCTCGAAGCCTTGAGAGCGGGGCAGGGGCGGGCCCTAGAACCGAAACTTGCCGGTTCACGCCGGCAAGCCGCATGGCGGTTTTAGAGAGTCCCATGGCAGCTGAACGGACTTTATTCTCATCTTCTCCTTCAAGGCGTAGATTGATTATACGGGAAAATGGCGGGAATCCCAGGGGTGCTCTTATGCTCATTTCCCTGTCAAAGAGAGATGTGTAATCATGGTCCCTGGCTGTTATGATGCTGTAGTGGTCCGGCTGGTAAGTTTGGATAATGACCCGGCCCGGTTTTTCCCCTCTGCCCGCACGACCGGTTACCTGGGAAAGCAGTTGAAAGGTCCTTTCGCCTGCCTTGAAATCCGGCAGATCCAGACCTGCATCAGCCCAGACAATTCCCACAAGCGTTACATCTGAAAAATGGTGTCCCTTGGTAATCATCTGGGTTCCCACAAGGATGTCGATTTTGCCATTCCTTACATTGTTCAGGATTGCCATGTAATCCTGCCGTGTTACGGATGTGTCCCGATCAAGACGCGCGATTGTCGCATCTGGAAAGAGAGTGGTAAGCTCGGTCTCGATTCGTTCCGTGCCGAATCCGATTCCCACAAGGTGGGTTGATCTGCAGTTGGAGCAGACCATTGCGGACGGAGCGGTGTGGCCGCAGTGATGGCAGACGAGTTCATGCCTGGCCTTATGCAGGGTGAGGCTGATTTTGCAGTTCGGGCACTGGACCGTGTGGCCGCATTCCTGACAGAGCATCAGATTTGCATATCCTCTACGATTTAAAAAGATGAGAGTCTGGTTTTCCTGTAAAAGGTTTTCTTTTATTGCCGTGGTCAGTTCAGGTGAAAAGAGCGGCGGTCTGCCGCTCACGGTCTTGACCTTTCGTAAATCAATTATCGTGATTTCCGGCATCTCGCGATCAAAGATGCGTTTTGCAAGGGTGAGCATTCGGTATTTGCCTGTTGAAGCATGCTGATAACTTGTGATAGATGGAGTCGCGGAACCGAGAATCACAGGGATGTTCAAAAAACTGGCCCTTAGTACTGCCAGGTCCCTTCCCTGATAGCGCAACCCCTCTTCCTGTTTGTAAGCCCCGTCATGCTCTTCGTCCACAATGATGAGGCCCGGGTTTTGAAGAGGCGCAAACAGAGCGGATCTTGCCCCGATGACGACTGATGCCTCATTGCGCGCAATGCGCATCCACTGATCAAATCTTTCCCCTTTGGTCAGGCCACTGTGAAGAAGCGCCACCCGGTCTCCGAATCTGGAGTAAAAATGGCCTTCAAGCTGAGTTGCAAGGGCGATTTCAGGGACCAGTATAAGAACGCTTCGAGATTCCTTAAGTGCGGTCTCACAAGCCCTTATGTAGACCTCGGTCTTTCCGCTTCCGGTCACGCCGTGAAGCAGAAAGGTCTGAAACCGTTTGTCTCGGACCACGGGATTAATCTCTTCAAGCACTGATCTCTGTTCATCCGTCAACCTTTCCGGTTTTGCGAAAAAGGGTGGACGGCTTCCGAACGGATCACGGAATACCTGCTGTTCCTTGAGCTTGATCAGACCTTTTTTTTCAAGGAGTTTAAGGCCCTTACGGGCGCCGCTGTATTTTCCGGCAAGATCTTTGCGCGGAATTAATTTTTTTTTCGCCTCCTCGCTCATTTCATGAATTAGATTGAGGGTCTTCTGTTCAGGGATAGTCAGGTCGAAAGCATGGTGAAATTCGGTGGTTGGGGAGGCGAGGCACACGCACACTTCAGTTTTTGCCTTTGTAGTTGCGCCGGTGAGTTCCTGTCGGATTTGAACATGGCCTTCCCGTTCCCACTTCAGGAGAATTTTTTTTTCTTTTGTACGCCATATTTTTCGCGCTACGGCAGGGGATAGGGTTCCCTTGTCCATAAAATCGGGCAGCCAGAGGTATCCAGGATCTGTTTCGGTTCCAATAATTCCTGAAACATACTCTCTTCCCTGATCAGTAAATAGTATTCTCCTGCCCATCTGAGGTGAAAGGCCGGAGGGAAGCGCTCCCTTGATGACCTGGCCGATAGGATATTGGTAATAGTCGGCGATCCAGCGGAAAAAAGCGATCATATTTTCCGGGAACAGCGGTTCAGGGTCAAGAATGTCCGTGACAGGCCTAATTTTCATGTCCCGGCCGGGGTCGGATACAAATCCCAGAAGATAACCGGTCACGACTCTGTTTCCAAGCGGCACCAGCACTCTTATCCCAGCAAAGAGATCAGAGGCGGACCGTTCAGTGGAATAGGTGAGTGTATGGGTGATAGGCGCGGCAACCGCCACTTCGAGGTAGGGCATACGAATTACGAATTAGGAATTACGAATTAGGAATTAGGAATTACGAATTAGAAGCACATAACTTCATTACAAGCATACACATTCGTAATTCGTAATTACTAATTCGTAATTATTTAAAGGTTTGCGCTGACTTTTTTGATGTGTTCTGCAAAGTCAGAGCCGAGATCGGGGTGACGAAGGGCAAGGGCTACAATGGCCTTGAGATAACCGAGCTTGTCTCCGGCATCGTATCTGGTGCCTTCAAATTCGTAGGCAAACATGTCCCGATTGTTTGCAAGGGCCATCAGTGCGTCGGTAAGCTGGATCTCTCCTCCGTGTCCCGGAGTGGTTTTTTCCAGATATTCAAATATTTCGGGCAGCAGAATGTAGCGGCCGATAATGGCAAGGTTTGACTGAGTGGTGCCCGGCGCAGGTTTTTCGACCATCCTGTTTACGCTGTAGACTCTGTCACGCATGGATGATCCCTC